>NZ_JBNDHT010000075.1:0-31804 GCF_056755115.1 Rhizobium sp. SVR5-2C
TTCAGCCGGATCGCAGCCGACAGACCGGCTGGCCCGGCGCCGACGATCACCACGTCGAATTCCATCGCCTCGCGTTCAGGTAGCTCAGTTACCTCGGTCATTCATCCGTCTCCGCTCGGCCGCGCAAAGCAGCCACAACCCCATATCAGGTCTTCTCTTGTCAAAACCGGAAAGCATTGTCGAGCCGGGAAGCGACAGCCAATCCTCCAATTCGCACAATGCCAGTTGGCGGAGGATATGAATCGGTGATCCTTACGTCAACGTCATATAAATTGACGGCTTGATTGACGTTGCCGTTCCGGACTAGAGCCTTTCAAGGCGTAAAGGAAAGGCAGGCGCTTTTGACAGCGGAAGAGATCCACGCAGCACTTCGCGGCCTTCACGCGGAACTCACCGTGCTTGGACCCGACGACCTCAAGGGGCGGCATCCGGGCGAGCATCCGCAGAATCTCAGCGCCGGGGTCATGGCCCTTCCCTCCTCCTCCGCAGCAGCCTCGGCCGCCATCCGCTGGTGCGGCGAAAATGGCGTCGCGATCGTACCGCAAGGTGGCCGAACGGGGCTTGCCGGAGGTGCGGTCAGCAGAGCAGGCGAGCTCATCCTGTCCACGTCGCGGCTGACGACGATTGAAAAAGTGGATGCCGCAGAAAGGACCGCGACTGTCCAGGCCGGCGTTACACTGGAGGCCCTGCAGGCGGCAGCGGCCAGCTCGGGCCTGATACCAGGCATCGACCTTGCCTCACGGGGCACCGCCGCGATCGGCGGCATGATCTCGACCAATGCGGGCGGCATTCTCGCCTTTCGGAACGGCGTCATGCGGCATCTGGTGCTCGGCCTGGAAGCCGTGCTGCCCGATGGAACCATCGTCGACGACATGACCCGCGTCGTGAAGGTCAGTGCCGGGCCTGATATCAAGCAGCTGCTGATCGGCGCGGAAGGCGCGTACGGCTTCATCACCCGCGCCGTCATCAAGCTCGAGGCTATCCGGGCATTCCGGGCGACGGCGCTGCTCGGCGTTTCCGGCGCCGAATCAGCGCTCGCCATCATTGCGCGGCTCGAAGCGGAAGCAGGCATCAGTCTCGAAGGCGCGGAGTTGATGTGGCGGCGCTTCTACGAACGGAGCGCCTCGGTCCAGGGACTGCATCTCGGATGGCTCGAAGGCGATGCGGACGCTGTGCTGCTCGTGGAGATTTCTGCCGCCAGCGAAGCAGAGGCTACCGCCAGCCTGGAAGGCGTCCTTGCGGAGATCTGGGAGCACACAACCATTGCGGGCGGAATTATCGCGCAGTCGCATGATCAGCGCCGCCGCTTCTGGGCGTTGCGGGAGCGGTCGGAGTTCATCTACCGCGATTTTCCCGATGCACCGTCCTACGACGTCTCCATTCCGCCGCTCGCGATCGATTCCTATGTCGCCACATTGCAGCGACGGCTCTCGGCAATCGATCCGGATTACCGCCCCTTCATCTACGGCCACGTCGCCGACGGCAATCTGCATATCGCGATTGATCGCGGTGGCATCGACTCGGAAGACCGCAAGCGCTCCATCGACGATGCCGTTTACGAGGGCATCACGTCGAGCGGCGGCAGCTTTTCCGCCGAACATGGCGTCGGTTTCGACAAGCGGCACGGATATCTTGCGCATGCAAATCCAACGAAGGTGGAAATAGCACGCCGCCTGAAACAGCTTTTTGATCCGGGCAATCTTTTCAATCCGGGCAAAGTGCCATTTATGTAGCAGAGCGGCCGCAAGGGCTTTCACAGGTTATCATTCAGGGAAGAAGTCATCATGGATCTCGGTATTGCCGGCAAACGCGCACTCGTTCTGGCTTCATCGCGTGGGCTTGGCCTCGGCATCGCGGTTGCGCTGGCGCGCGAAGGCGCGAACGTGCTTCTTTGCGGCCGCAGCGGCGAGCAGCTCGAAGCGAACTGCAAGGCAATCAACGCCGAAGGCAAAGGCAAGGCCGACTGGATCTGGGCAGACCTCGCCGACGAGAAGTTTGTCGAGACAGTGACATCCGCCGTGAAAGCGAAACTCGGCGGCCTCGACATCCTCGTCAACAATACCGGCGGCCCGACGCCGGGGACGACCGAGGACATGACAGCGGAGAAGCTGGAGACCTATTTCTTCTCCATGGTTCTGCGGGTGATTTCGCTGACCAACGCCCTGCTTCCAGGCATGAAGGAGCAAGGCTGGGGACGTATCCTCACCGTCGCCTCGTCCGGCGTCATCGAGCCCATTCCGAACCTGGCGCTTTCCAACACGCTGCGCCCTGCCCTTGCCGGCTGGAGCAAGACGCTCGCCTCGGAAATCGCAAGCTATGGTGTGACCACCAACCTTCTTCTTCCCGGCAGCATCCTGACCGCACGCCTTGATGATCTCGATGGCGCAGCCGCCAAGCGCACCGGCAAAAGCATGGAGGAGGTCCGCAGCGACAAGGAAGCACGCATTCCTGCCGGTCGTTACGGCAAGGTGGAGGAGTTTGCCGCGACCGCCGCTTTCCTCTGCAGCCAGCCGGCAAGCTATATCACCGGCTCGCTGATCCGCTGCGACGGTGGCGCAGCGCGGTCGGTCTAAAGGCAGGTGCCGAAAGCGAATATTCGATCATTACGAAATTGTAAGGGATTATAACGAGTTATTGAAAGGGTGCAGCGTTTTCGCGCTGCAGTATCTGTGGCACAGTTGGGACCGGAAAACTTCGCGCAACCCGCCAACACCGGTCTCACGAATGAAGAAATCTTGGATAACCGCTAGCGTTATTGCTGTAGCTGCCATTGGCGTCTGGCAATTTGGCTACAGGATCCCGTTTGTCGCACAACTTCCTTATGTCTCGGAGCTGATCAGGAAGCCCGCCGACCAAGGCGGCGATGCGCAACAGACAGCCGCCGGCCAGGGGCAAACCGGCCGGCAAGGCGGCGGGCAGCGTAACCGGCGGGGCGGTGGCGGCCCGACGGTCGTCAAGACGGTCGCGGCCGTCAGAACGACACTGCCGATGGACGTCACGGCCACGGGATGGGCAGACGCCGAGGACAATACGACGATCGCCGCGCAGGAACAGGGCCTCGTCGTCAGCATCGCCGCCCAGGACGGCGCAACGGTCAAGGCCGGCGACCTGATCGCCAAGCTCGACGACCGGACGGCCCGCTCCACGGTCGACAAGGACAATGCGATGATCGTCCGCGACAGCGCGACACTCGCGGAAGCCGAAACGGCGTTGACGCGCGCGCAGGATCTGCTGACGCGAAATGCCGGAACGCAACAGACCTACGACCAGGCCAAGGCCGCCCGCGACACGGCGGCCGCGACGGTGGAAGCCGACAAGGCGACGCTCGCCTCCGATCAGGTGCTCCTCGAACATACGGAAATCCGCGCGCCCTTCGACGGTCGCCTTGGCGACATCGCCGTCAGCCAGGGCGCCTTCGTCAACGCCGGTGCGGCGATCGTTACCATCGCCAAGTACGATCCGATCTACGTGAAGTTCCACCTGCAGGAGCGCTACCTGCACGAGCTGAAGCAGGAGCTTGCCGCCGGCCCCGTCGAGGTGAGTACGGCGCCCGACTCGACCAAGGGCGAAATCCGCAAGGGCGAGATCAGCTTCTACGACAATACGGTCGATACGGCATCGGGCACCATCCTCGCCAAGGCAAAGTTCGAGAATGCCTCCGGCGCCCTCTGGCCCGGCCAATCGGTCAACATCGTCGTGCATTTCAGCAATGACGAGCAGCAGGTCGTCGTGCCGACCGTGGCTGTCAGCCCCGGTCCGGACGGCTTCTTCGCCTTCGTCGCCAAGGATGGCAAGTCGCATCTGACGCCGGTCATAGTCGCCCGCTCGAACGGCGGCTTCACGGCGGTCGCTTCCGGCCTTTCGGAAGGCGACCATGTCGTGATCGAAGGCCAGGGCCAGCTCAACGACCAGCAGGCGATCAACGAGAAGTTCGACGACAAGGTGCTGAACGTCGCCTCGGCCGACGAACCGCGGCAGATGGAGATGGTGGCGACGGGGGATCAGCAATGATTCCAAATCTCTGCATCCGGCGCCCCGTCGCGACGACGCTCCTTGCCATCGGCGTCGTGCTTGCCGGCCTCGCAGGCTATCAGCTTGTGCCGGTCGCCGCCCTGCCTCAGGTCGACTTTCCGACCGTTAACGTTTCGGCGCAACTCAGCGGCGCCTCGCCGCAGAGCATGGCGACCTCGGTCGCCACGCCGCTCATCAAGCAGTTCGAGACCATTCCCGGCATCAGCGAAATCAGCGCATCGAGTTCGCTGGGCAATACCAGTATCGTGTTGCAGTTCGACCTGAACCGCAACATCGATGCGGCCGCCGCCGACGTGCAGGCGGCGATCTCGCACGCGACCCGGCAACTGCCGGACAACATGACGACGCCGCCGAGCTACCGCAAGACGAATCCGGCCGATGCGCCGATCATGCTGCTTGCGGTCCAAAGCGATACGATGCCCCGCAGCAAGCTCGACGAGATCGCCGAGGACATCATCTCGCCGACCCTCTCGACACTGCCGGGCGTTGCCGAAGTCACCGTCTTCGGCGCACAGACCTATGCCGTGCGCGTCGAGGTCGATCCGAACAAGCTGCTGACGCGCAACATCGGCATCGACACCGTCAACAAGGCGATTGCCGCCGCCAACAGCCAGGCGCCGGTCGGCACGCTGCAGAACAATTCGCAGTCGATGACGATCAACGCCGACACGCAGCGCACCAATGCCGAGGAATTCCGCTCGCTCGTCGTCGCGACGCCGAATGGCGCGCCGATCCATCTCGGCGATATCGCCGAGGTGCAGGACAGCGTGGCGAACCAATATACGGGCAGCTGGTACGACGGAAACCGCGGCATTATCCTCGCCATCCAGCGCCAGCCGGATGCCAACACGGTCGACGTCGTCGACGCGATCAACGCCAAGCTGCCGCAGCTTCACGCCGAAATCCCGCCCTCGGTGAAGACCGTCGTCATGAACGACGCGGCAAAGCCGATCCGCGATGCGATCGCCGACGTGAAGTTCACGCTGCTCCTGACGATCGGCCTCGTCGTTCTCGTCATTTACCTCTTCACCGGCCACCTGGCGGCAACGATCATCCCGGGTCTCGCCGTACCGCTATCGCTGATCTCGACCTTCGGCATGATGTACGTGCTGGGATACAGTATCGACAACATCTCGCTGCTCGGGTTGACGCTCGCGGTGGGCCTCGTTGTGGACGACGCGATCGTCATGCTGGAAAACATCCTGCGCCATGTCGAGGACGGCATGCCAGTGCGGGAAGCGGCGATCAAGGGCGCCGGCGAAGTCAGCTACACCATCATCTCGATGTCGGTCTCGCTGATCGCCGTCTTCATCCCGATCCTGCTGATGGGCGGTGTCGTCGGCCGCGTCTTCAACGAGTTCGGCATGGTGGTGGCGATCGCCATCATCTCCTCGGCGGTCGTCTCGCTGACGGTGACGCCAATGCTCGGCTCGCGGCTTTCTCCGAACCACAGCCAGCCGCCGCTCTTCGTGCGCATCTTCGATGCCGGCTTCGAGCGGACGCTGCGCGGCTATGACCGGGGCGTTGGCTGGTGTCTTCGCAACCGTCCTGCGGTCCTCGGCGTCTTCCTCGCCTCGATCGCGCTGACGGGCTATCTCTTCATGACGCTGCCGGCGAGCTTCTTCCCGCAGGAAGACATCGGCCGCCTGCAAGTCACCACCCAGGCCCGCCAGGACATTTCCTATCCGGCGATGGAGGCCCTGCAGCAGCAGGCGGCCGCCATCGTCAAGGCGAACCCGGCGGTCAACCATGTCATGTCGACGGTCGGCGGCAATGCCCGCAAGCCGCTGAACAACGGCACGATGTTCGTCGAACTGAAGGACAAGGACCAGCGTCCGCCGCTTGACCAGACGTTGCGCGAGCTGCGCACGGCGATCAACAAGATCCCCGGGCTGCAGGCCTTCGTCACGCCGAACCAGAGCCTGCGCTTCGGCGGCCGCCAGACGGCGAGCCAGTATCAGCTCATCGTCCAGGCACTCGATGCCGACCAGACCAACCTCTGGGCCAACAAGATCCAGACGGCGCTCAGGGCCGATCGGCGCTTCACTGACGTGACGACGGACGCGCAGAACAATGCGCTGCAGGCAAACATCGTCATCGATTCCGAAAAGGCAGCCGCCTACGGCATCGACAACGACCAGCTGCGCCGCACGCTGCAGGAATCCTTCAGCGGCTACACCGCCGCCGAAATCCAGTCGACCGGCGACAGCTACGACGTCATCGTCGAATACGATACCAGCAAGCCATGGGACGACCAGAAGCTTGCGGAAATCCGCGTCGCCTCCGGCAACGGCAGCCTCGTGCCGCTCTCGAACTTCGCGCATGTCGAGCGCACGACCGGTCCGGTTACCATCAACCAGACGGGCCAGCTCGTTTCGACCACGGTCTCCTTCAACCTGCCGGCCGGGGAATCCCTCGGCGATGCGACGGCGGCGATCGACCAGATCAAGAAGGACATCAACATGCCGTCGGATGTCTTCACGTCCTATGGCGGCTCGGCGCAGATCTTCCAGCAGTCGCAGGGCAACACGCCGCTCTTGATCATCGCCGCCGTACTGACGATCTATGTGGTCCTCGGCGTGCTCTACGAGAGCTTCATCCACCCGCTGACCATCCTCTCCGGCCTGCCCGCCGCCGCCCTCGGCGCACTGCTGGCCCTGAAGGTCATGGGCTTCGACCTCTCGATCATCGCCCTCATCGGTCTGCTGATGCTGATCGGCATCGTCAAGAAAAACGCGATCATGATGATCGACGTGGCGCTGGAAAACCTCAGATCGACGTCGATGACACCTACGGAGGCGATCCACGAAGCCTGCGTGCGACGCTTCCGACCGATCATGATGACGACGTTCTGCGCACTCCTCGGCGCGTTGCCGATCGCGCTCGGCACCGGCGCCAGCTCGGAATTGCGCCAGCCACTGGGTATTGCGGTGGTCGGCGGCTTGATCGTTTCCCAGGCCCTGACGCTCTTCATCACGCCCGTCATCTTCATCGAGATGGGCAGGCTGAATAATTGGGTCCAAAGTTTCGGACGCCGAAAGAAGCGGTATCCGGAGGAAGAACTTCCGACGGCGATCGCAGCGGAATGATCCAAAAGGCGGGCGCTTCGGCGCCCGTTTCATTTCCGGCACGACCCCTTGAATCGACGGGTCCGCTGTGGCATCACGTGCCTCCCTAATTCCGGCGCTCGTTCTGCGCCCCGCGAAGCACACGGCTTCGTTCCCATAGACAATCGGCTTAAAGAGGTGCGGCCATGGCTCAGGCGCTGGGTCTTGATTTCGGCACGACGAACACGGTTCTCGCCACGGCGAATGGCGGGACGACGCATTCGATGGCGTTCACAAGCGCGGCGGGCACCGCCGACAGCATGCGCACCGCGCTCTCCTTCATGAAGGATCCGCAGCTTGGGCGAGCGGCCCTGAAGGTCGAGGCGGGACATGCAGCGATCCGGCAGTTCATCGACAATCCCGGCGAGTGCCGCTTCCTGCAATCGATCAAGACCTTTGCGGCAAGTGCCCTCTTCCAGGGCACCCTGATCTTCGCCAAGAGGCACAGCTTCGAGGACCTGATGGAGATCTTCATCAGGCGGCTGCGCACCTATGCAGGCGAAAACTGGTCGACGGAGGTCAGCCGTATCGTCGCGGGACGGCCCGTGCACTTCGCCGGGGCCAATCCCGACCCAGCGCTGGCGACCCAGCGCTACAACGAAGCACTCTCGCGGTTCGGCTTTCCGGAAATTCACTACGTCTACGAGCCGGTGGCCGCCGCCTTCTACTTCGCGCAGAACCTGAAGTCCGACGCGACGGTGCTCGTTGCCGATTTCGGCGGCGGCACGACGGACTACTCGCTGATCCGCTTCGAAACCATTGCCGGCAAGCTCACCGCAACGCCGATCGGCCATTCTGGCGTCGGCGTCGCCGGCGATCATTTCGACTACCGGATGATCGACAACATCGTCGCACCGCAGATCGGCAAGGGGAGTCATTTCAAGAGCTTCGACAAGATCCTTGAGGTGCCGTCGAACTACTATTCCAGCTTCGGCCGCTGGAACCAGCTGTCGATCTTCAAAACCTCTCGTGAATTCGAGGATCTGAGGAAGCTGGTGCGCACCGCGCTCGAGCCGGAGAAGCTCGAAACCTTCATCGATCTCGTCGATCACGACGAGGGTTACCCGCTCTATCAGGCCGTCTCGGCCACCAAGATGGCGCTCTCTGCCGCAGATGAAGCACCCTTTGATTTCGCGCCGCTCGGCCGCGGCGGTCACCGAACCATAAAACGCAAGGACTTCGAAAGCTGGATCGCCGATGATCTCTCGCGGATCGAAGGCGCGCTCGACGAAGTCCTGGAGAAGACCCAGACCAGCGCCGATGCCATCGACAAGGTCTTCCTGACCGGCGGGACCTCCTTTGTGCCGGCCGTCCGCCGCATCTTCACCGAACGCTTCGATCACGACAGGATCGAAACGGGCGGCGAGCTTCTCTCCATCGCCCACGGGCTTGCGCTGATCGGCGAGCGCGAGGACATCGCGCAATGGACTGTGCAATAGCTGCGGGCGGCGCCGCCTACCCTTTCATTGCCGCTGCCACTTCGCTAAGGTCGCCGAATGGTTTCCGTCAACGAACTCTCTCCGGCCGAGCTTGCCGCGCTTTTGCATTTCCATGCGGAAGCCGGCGTCGAATGGCTGCTGGAGGAGGAAGCGATCGACCGCTTCGCCGAGTTCGAGACGATGAAGGCCGCGCGGCGCAACGCTGCCCCTGCTGCCCAACCCCTCCCGCCAGCCGATCGACGGCCGCAGCCGCCAACGGCAACGCAACGCCAGGCGCCCGCGCCGGCCGAACGCGCCGCCGCCCGGCCGCAGCCTGCCATTCCCGATGGCGAAGCAGTGCAGCAGGCGCGCTTTGCCGCCGAGAGCGCCCGATCGCTTGCCGAGCTCAAGACTGCTCTCGAAGCCTTCAACGGCTGCAACCTCAAGCACAGCGCGCGTTCGACGATCTTTGCCACCGGCAATGCTGAAAGCGGCATCATGGTGATCGGCTCGGCGCCGGGTGCCGACGACGATCGCGAGGGGATGCCGTTTGCCGGACGGCCCGGCCAATTGCTCGACAAGATGCTGGCGGCGATCGGACTTGATCGCACAAACATTCTTTTGACGCAGGTCATCCCCTGGCGTCCGCCGGGCAACCGGGTTGCTTCCGCTGCCGAAATGGACATCTGCAGGCCTTTCATCGAGCGCCAGATCGCCCTCGCTGAACCGAAGGTCATCCTGCTGTTCGGCAATTTCGCCGCTCGCTTCTTCTTCGGTGAGAACGACAGCATTCATGGTCTGCGGGGCCAGTGGAAGGAGATCGGCGCGGGATCGATTCAGATACCAGCGATCGCGACGCTGCATCCTCAGGATCTGCTGACCGCGCCCATCAACAAGCGACTTGCCTGGAATGATCTGCTGGCGTTTCGCTCCCGGCTCATATCGCTTGGTCTGCTTACAAAATAGCCGAATACCAACTCTTTATGACAATATCCATGCGCGCTCCGCATACCTGCATTTTAATATAATGCATTGCGGAATCGATGCTGCGCTGCAATATAAGAGGTGTCTTGGGAGGAATCTGACAGGAACCAAGGCAATGAGCACACGTTTTCGTCCTATCCACTGCGGGTTTGAAACCCTGCGCGTCGCAAGCGATCCGGTTCGCACCACACAGGGTTACAGCCGTCTTGGCTTTGCCACCAACGAGCAGATGATCGCCCGCGGCACCGGCATCAGCAGCCGGACGACACGCCCTGCCGCGATCTTCGCGGATTTTCAAGAATACTGAGATGAATGCGCGGCCCGGCATCGGGCTGCTGCTTCCGACGAAGTTGAGCGCGATCACCTCCAGTGAAGGAAATCGCGAATGCGCTAGACCGTTGCCGGCGCCCTGACCGGCATGCGCTCGAATTCTGCCTTGGCGAAGTGGAAAGCCTGATCCACATAGGCAAATTTGACCGCTTGCCATGCGCAATATTCGCGGACAAATTCACGCGAGACCCAGAGTTCCGTCTTCTTCGGCTCGTCGTACCACCCGACGCAGCCTCGCTGCACCGCTTTTGCGAAGAGACGCTGCAGATGCGTTCGCGACATCATGAAATCGCTGGCAAGATTGCGGGTTTCGACCCGCCCGACACTGAATCTCTCCGCATCCGCGCCGTCGAGGTCGACCCTTGCCAAGAGGTGATCCACCACCAGCCCGCCGGCCGCCGTCCACAAGAAGAGCCCGATCTGCGCGGGCGGCTCCCGCCAGGCGGTATCTTCAAGACAGTTGCGGGCAAGCAGAGGCTGAGCGATCCGGATCAGTTCAGGGTGCGCCTGGAAATAAGCGGCGCGATCGCTGTCGTCCAATAAATCGAGGGCGGTGAGATTGGCGAGAAGCCATCCACACATGGCCTGATGGCTGACTTCGGTGGGTCCGAAATGGCGCGGGCGGCGGCGCCCCGCCTCGCCCGATGCATGCGCGATAAAGCGATAGGTGAAGAGTTCCTCGATGAAGTTTAGAACAGTGTTGCGGCTCGCCACCTTGTATTGCGTAATGAGAGCCGTTAACGCGACTGCCGAGAAGCCCGACGAGGGATCGTTGGAATCGTGCTGCATCGCAAGCGCATAGGCTGTTTGGGTGAGGAGCCAGCGCTGATGTGAGGTGAGCATGCGGGCGAGACGCGGAGCGGCGTCGAACATGCTCCGCAAAGTGCCAGCTAGATGACGGATGCTGAGCAGAAAGCCGGGATGTCGCGACAGTTGTTCCGCCGTAAAGCTCATACGCACCTCCGCTCGCAAGCCAGCGTTCGGGGGCAGCGAAGGGCAGGAACCAGGTCCGGCATCAGCAGCCAATCAGACATGCAAGGCTTTGAATAAATGACGTTTCGTCATTTTCAAGAACCACATTCACAGACTGGTTGGTATCCTAAGATTTCGCCAGTGGGCGGCGGTAACTCTATCGATATACTCAGGTCTTCGGCCCGCCCACTTGCCGCGCGCGGCGGCGTTCCAGACCGAGCTGATGTTCCCGGTAGATAATGAATATCCCGGCTGCGATGACAATCGCCGTTCCGACCATCATATGGCCCCCCGGGACATCGCCAAAGAGGAAATAGCCAATGATGCCGCCGAGAAGGATCGAGGTGTATTCGAAGGGCGCCACCGTCGATACCTCCGCATGACGGTAGCTTTCCGTCAGAAGGATTTGCGCAACGCCGCCGCAAAAACCGGCCGCGACCAGCAGAAGCACCGTCCGAAGTTCGAGCGAAGCCCAGCCGAATGGCAGGGTCGCGAGAGAGAAGAGCGATGCGATGATCGAGAAGTAAAGAACGATCGTGGCCGTCCTTTCCTCTTCGACCAGCTTGCGAACTTGGATCATCGCCATGCCGCCGAGCACGGCGGCAATCAGGACGCAAATCGCTCCCACCGCCTGCTCCGCCTCCATGCCACCCTGCCTGAAAAGCGTCAGCTTCGGCCATGAGACGATGGCGACACCCACCATACCGAAGAAGACCGCACTCCAGCGGTAGATTCTGACCGTCTCGCCGAGGAACACTGCCGCGAATATCACCGCGACCAGGGGCATTGCATAGCCGAGTGCAATCGCCTCCGGCAGCGGCAGATGCAAAAGACCGTAGAAGCCGAAGCCCATGGAAACGATCCCGATCGTACCGCGCTTCAGATGGCCGATCGGATTTGCCGTATAAAAGGCCGCTTGCAGCTGCCCGCGATAGGCGAGGTAAGCCATGATCGGAAAGAGCGCGAAGAAGGAGCGGTAGAACGTCACCTGCCCCGGTGCGATATCTGTACCGCCGAGCTTGATAAAGGTTTGCATGCCGAGAAAGACGACCACCGAGGCCACTTTGAACGCAATACCTCTCAGCGGATTTCCAAAGGCCGGCTGCATGTCAGAACTCGTGTTAAAGTTGTTTATGGCAGGAAAGCACGCCAGATTCGACGCATCATGACTGTGGCAGGCGTTTTGTCCGATGAACAGTCAAAAATGACAATATTTGGTTCTTCGCTCCCGTACATTTTCATTGGCCAACATTCATCAGCAGTCGGATGGGTGTGGTACGGGTGTCGTTCAGCGGACCGGGGACGATGTTGGCGTGCGGTCTGTGCTCAATCTGAGATAGCGCGGTTTGTCCTCCAAGCATCTCCACCATTGCGTCCATGAAACTTGCTTTGCTTGCATTCGCTTTAAAGTTATTTCAGACTTTATTGTAATTATGCCGGCAAATTTAACGGCAGAGCATTCGCTTCTGTCTCAGGCATCGACAACGGTCTTCAGGGAACACAATGCGTACAGACATGGGCCAGGTCATCAATCTGGCAGACTACCGCCCCACCGATTTTGTGTTGGAACGTGTGGACCTGACCTTTGAGCTTGATCCTACAGAAACGAAAGTCGAATCACGCCTGATTTTCCATCGCCGCGAGGGCGTCGATGCGAAGGCGCCGCTCATCCTCGACGGCGACGAGCTTTCCCTCGCAGGCCTGCTCTTCGATCAGGTGGAGATGCCCTCGGAGCAATATACCGCAACGGCCGAGAGCCTGACGGTCTACGACCTTCCGGCAACCGACCCCTTCGAACTGACGATCACGACGATCATCAACCCCGAAGCCAATACCCAGCTCATGGGTCTCTACCGCACCGGCGGCATCTACTGCACCCAGTGCGAGGCCGAGGGCTTCCGCCGCATCACCTACTTCCCCGATCGTCCGGATGTGCTGGCGCCTTATACGGTCAACATCATCGCCGACAAGGCAGCCAACCCGCTCTTGCTTTCCAACGGCAACTTTCTCGGCGGTGCCGGCTATGGCGAAGGCAAGCATTTCGCCGCCTGGTTCGATCCGCATCCGAAGCCGAGCTACCTTTTCGCGCTCGTTGCCGGCGACCTCGGGGTTGTCGACGACACATTCACGACGATCTCCGGCCGCGAGGTCGCCCTGAAGATCTATGTCGAGCACGGCAAGGAGCCGCGCGCGGCCTATGCCATGGACGCGCTGAAGCGTTCGATGAAATGGGATGAAGAGGTCTTCGGCCGCGAATACGATCTCGACATCTTCATGATCGTCGCCGTGTCCGATTTCAACATGGGCGCGATGGAGAACAAGGGCCTCAACATCTTCAACGACAAATACGTCCTTGCCGATCCGGAAACGGCAACCGACGCCGACTATGCCAATATCGAGGCGATCATCGCTCATGAATATTTCCACAACTGGACCGGCAACCGCATCACCTGCCGCGACTGGTTTCAGCTCTGCCTCAAGGAAGGTCTGACGGTCTATCGCGACCACGAGTTCTCGTCCGACCAGCGCTCGCGCGCGGTCAAGCGCATTGCTGAGGTCAGGCACCTGAAGTCGGAGCAGTTTCCGGAGGACAGCGGCCCGCTCGCGCATCCCGTCCGTCCGACAAAGTACCGGGAAATCAATAACTTCTATACCACGACAGTCTATGAAAAGGGCAGCGAGGTCACGCGCATGATCGCCACGCTGCTCGGCAAGGACACCTTCAAGAAGGGCATGGACATCTATTTCGATCGCCATGACGGCCAGGCGGTCACGATCGAGGACTTCGTCAAGTGCTTCGAGGATGCAAGCGGTTCCGATCTAGCGCAGTTCTCGCTCTGGTACCATCAAGCGGGAACGCCGCTCGTCACGGGGTCCGGCAGCTATGACGCGAGCGCCAAGACCTTCAGCCTTTCGCTCGAGCAGATGATTCCCGCAACGCCGGGCCAGACCGACAAGAAGCCGATGCACATCCCGCTCAGCCTTGCACTCTTCGCCGAGGACGGAACGCAAATCGAACCGGCATCGGTCGAAGGCGCGGAATATGCCGGCGAAGTGCTGCATCTCACGGGCCGCACCCAGACCGCCGTCTTTCACGGCGTCGCATCACGGCCAGTCGTTTCGATCAACCGCAGTTTCTCAGCGCCGATCAATCTGCATTTCGACCAATCCCCCGCCGACCTTGCCCTGCTTGCCCGCTTCGAGACGGATCATTTCGCCCGCTGGCAGGCGCTGAGCGATCTCGCATTACCGAACCTGCTGCAGGCCGCACGGGATGCTCGTGAGGACAAGCCGGTCGCCTGCGGATCTACCTTCGTCGATGCGCTACTCGCCGCTGCTGGCGACGAAAGCATTGAACCTGCGTTGCGCGCTCAGGCGCTGACGCTGCCCAGCGAGTCCGATATAGCCCGCGAACTCGGAGGCAACAACGACCCGGACGCGATCCATGCCGGGCGTCAGGCCGCCATGAAGCAGATTGCCGATCAGGGCGCCGCCCTCTTCGCCAACTTGTTCGAAAAGATGACGACACCGGGCGATTTCAGCCCGGATGCAAAAAGCGCCGGCCGCCGTGCGCTGCGCAATGCCGCGCTGACCTATCTGTCCTATGCCGAAAACAGCCCGGCGCGCGCCAACGCCACCTTCGACGCCGCAAACAACATGACCGAACTATTGCATGCGCTGTCGATCCTGTCGCATCGCTTTCCGGAAAGCGGCGAAGCGATCACCGCTCTTTCGGCTTTCCGCGACCGCTTCGCGGAAAACGCCCTCGTCGTCGACAAGTGGTTCTCCGTACAGGCAACCATCCCTGGCGCGGGCACGCTCGACCGCGTCCGCAGGCTTATGGAAAGCCCGCTCTTCAACCGTGCCAATCCGAACCGCATGCGCGCATTGGTCGGCGCCTTTGTCTTCAGCAATCCCACCGGCTTCGGCCGTGGCGATGGTGAAGGCTACCGCTTCCTTGCCCACGAGATCCTCGATATCGACCGGCGCAATCCCCAGCTTGCCGCCCGCCTCCTGACATCAATGCGTTCATGGCGGTCGCTGGAGCCAGTCCGCGCCGGTTTCGCCCATGACGCTCTCACGGAGATCGAGCAAGCGCCCGGCCTTTCGACTGACGTTCGGGATATTGTCGAACGGACGCTCAAGGGGTGATTTGCGCGTCGAGGCGCTGCCGGAACGAACCGTGCCTCGAAACCGACTCGCAAAACACGAGCACCTATAAATAGTTAATAGAATTTTACCTTTCCCTCTGGACACGGCGAATCAGTAGTGATTCATTGAGTCAGGTTCACGCGAGCGGCGCGCGAATCACATGAGGGATCAAGGCGATAGCGATGATGAACGTGCGGCGGGCAACTGCGGCCGAGGGACGGCTGCGTGTCGATTTTGAGGCGCTTCGCGCTTGGCGAGGTCAGGCCCTCAGCCGCACCACCCCCATCTCCAGGCCGATTTCACGCTCCCTTCCGCAAGCCGAAACCCTTCTGAAGCGCGCCATACCGGCCCTGATCGTTGCCTTCCTCGCCGTTGTCGCAGCCTCGCATCTTTTCGGGATGATGTCCGAGTATGCGCGCATGGGGGCGGCGGCGCGGCACGCTACCGCACTTTCGGCCGCAACCGCCGCGGCTGTTTTTGCCGAGACCGGCGATCTGTTCGAAAACGGCAATGCTGTGGAGGCCCAGGCGAAACTTCAGAAATTCCTGCCGCAGGACCGCCTCGACAGCAATTCCTTCATCTTGCTCGTTGAGGCGAGCGGCAAGGTCTTTGCCGCTTCCACGGCAGGCCTTTCCTATGTCGGGTCGAATGTCGCCGATTTCTTTCCCGAGGTCTCCACCATCCGCCGCTTCGGCGATCGGGCCGATGTGATCGAAACGACAATCGGCGGCAATCCGCATTATGCCGAAATTACTTTGGTCGGCAGCGCCGGCGGCTATATCATCGCCGCGACCTCGCTGCACGAAATCGGCAGGCTGTGGCGCGAGGAGCTGACGCTCAACGTCACGCTGTTTGCAGGCGTCTCGTCGATCCTGCTGGTGGTCCTTTACGCCTATTACATGCAGGTCAGGCGGGCACGCGAAGCCGATGAAATCTTCGTCGAGTCGAACCAGCGCGTCGAAACCGCGCTCTCGCGCGGCCGCTGCGGACTTTGGGATTTCGATTTCGACAACCGCGAATTCTTCTGGTCGCGTTCGATGTATGACATGCTCGGCCTGACCGCTTCGGACAAGACGATGTCCTTCGCCGATGCCGCCCGGCTGATGCATCCGGATGATGGCGGGCTGCACGAAATTGCGCGGTCGATCGTCAAGGGCAGCTCTGGCCAGGTCGACCAGATTTTCCGCATGCGCCACGCCAGCGGCCACTATGTCTGGATGCGGGCCCGCGCCCAGATGATCCGCAGCAATTCCGGCCGCGTCCACATGATCGGCATCGCCATGGACGTGACCGAGCAGCACCGGCTTGCACAGCGCTACGCCGAGGCCGACCAGCGCCTTGCGGACGCCATCGAATGCACCTCGGAAGCCTTCGTCCTCTGGGACAAGAACGACCGCCTTGTGATGTGCAACACGCATTTCCAGCAGGCCTATGGGCTTCCGGATAGCGTGCTTGTGCCCGGCACCGAGCGCAGCACCGTCAACGCCGCCGCCGCCCGGCCGGTGATCGAGCGCCGCATGGCGGATGCCGAGGGTCCCGGCCATTCCCGCACGACGGAAGTCCAGCTTGCCGACGAGCGCTGGCTGCAGATCAACGAGCGCCGGACCCGCGACGGCGGCATGGTGTCGGTCGGCACCGACATCACGCTTCTGAAGCGTAACCAGGAGCGCCTGCGTGACTCCGAGCGTCGCCTCATCGCGACCATCGCCGACCTCAAGGCGTCGCGTCAGACGCTCGAAAGCCAGAAATCCGCGCTTTCGGTCGCCAATACGAATTACCTGGCCGAGAAGGAGCGCGCGGAGGCGGCGAACAAGGCAAAATCCGAGTTCCTCGCCAACATGTCGCATGAGCTCCGCACGCCGCTGAACGCCATCCTTGGCTTCTCGGACATTCTCCAGAACCAGATGTTCGGTCCGCTCGGTTCATTGAAATACGACGAATACGCGCATGACATCCACGAGAGCGGCAAACACCTGCTCAATGTCATCAACGACATCCTCGATATGTCGAAGATCGAGGCAGGCCATATGAGGCTGCAGCGGGAGACGATCGATCTTGCGCCGCTGATCGAGGAGAGCCTACGCTTCACCACCATGCCGGCTGCCGCGAAAAACATTGTTATCGAGCAGCGCATTTGCGACGGCATGACGCTTATCGCAGATCGCCGCGCCATGAAGCAGATCCTGCTCAACCTTCTCTCAAATGCGGTCAAGTTCACAAACGAGGGCGGCCGCGTCGCGCTTCGCACCCGCCGCGACGCCTTAGGCGTTGTCGTGACGATCGCCGACACCGGCATTGGTATTCCACGCGATGCCCTCACCAAGCTCGGGCAACCCTTCGAGCAAGTGCAGAATCAATATGCCAAGAGCAAGGGCGGTTCCGGCCTCGGCCTTGCCATCTCCCGTTCGCTGACGACGCTTCACGGAGGCAGGATGCGCATCCGCTCGCGCGAATCGATCGGCACCGTCGTCTCCTTCCGCATTCCAGACGAGCCCGCTATCGCCTGAGCGTTGCCTGGAATGCTTTCCGAACATTTTTTGAAAGCCGCTTGATCTCGCTTTCAAGCGTCTTGATATCGGGACAATCACCTGCCCGGCACACCAGCTCGATTAGACCTGCGGGCGCCTTTTCTGGATCGAATTCGCCGTCAATGCAGAGTCGGATGAGCTGCGAGATATCCGTGTAAAGCGACAGCACCGCCAGACAGAGCTCCAGGTCGTTGCGGTCCATCAACTCCGCGCCGAGAAGCTTCAACTGGCCCGCCGTGTTGAAGTCGTCCTCGCTGATGACGAGGCCCTTTGCAGAGGCAACGAGCCGCAGGTACTGGGCAATGAATTCGATGTCGATCAGTCCGCCGGGAATGAGCTTCAAATCCCAGATGCTCGCCGACGGTTTCTCCTTTTCGATCAAGGCCCGCATCTCTGAGACATCCTTCGCAATCCGCGTCGGGTCGTTCTTCGACGAAAGCACCTCGGCGATGATGCGCTCAGCGTCACCGGTCAGTTCCCTGTCGCCGCACACGAGGCGCGCCCGCGTTAGCGCCATGTGCTCCCAGGTCCAAGCCTCCTCATGCTGATACTTTTCGAAGGACTTGATGCGAGTGGCGACCGGTCCCTTGTTGCCCGAGGGCCGAAGGCGCATGTCGACCTCGTAGAGCACGCCTTCGGCCGTCGGTGCAGAAAGAGCGGAGATCAACCGCTGCGTGATGCGGGTGAAGTAGCGCGTCGCGTCGAGCGGCTTCGGCCCGTCGGATTCACCCGCGTCGTCATCGTAGTCGTAGAGGAGAATGATATCGATGTCGGAGCCGGCAGTCAGTTCGAAGCTGCCGAGCTTGCCCATGCCGGCGACGGCCACGCGGCCGCCTGGATAATCTCCATGAGCCGTCCTGATCTCCTTCATCACCGCTTCGAGCGCCGCTTCGAGAACAAGATCGGCCAGATGGGTAAAGGCGCGACCGGCCATCGCACCTCTGATCGCACCGGTGAGCAGGCGGATGCCGATCAGAAAACGCTGTTCGGCCGCAAAGATGCGCAACCGGTCTAGAACCTCTTCATAGTGCCGGGCTGGCGCCAGAAAACCGCGAATCCGTTCGGCAAGATAGTCGCGCGTCGGCAGCTCCGCCATGAGCCCGGGATCGAGCATGCCGTCGAAGACATGCGGCTTGGCGGCGATCACTTCGGCAAGCTTCGGTGCCGAGGACATGATGTTCACGATCAGCGAAAGCAGTGCTGGATTGCTGCCCAGCAGCGAGAAGAGTTGAATACCCGCAGGCAGGCCGGAAATGAAATTGTCGAAGCGCAGCAGCGCCTCATCCGCGCGTTCGCTTTCTCCGAAAACGCGGAGCAAATCCGGAGCGAGCTCAGTCAACCGCTCCCGTGCCTCGACGGATTGCGTCGCGCGATAGCGGCCGTAATGCCAGGTCCGGATGACACGGGAAATGTCCGACGGGCGTTTGAACCCGAGCTGCTTCAGCGTCTCGAGCGTGTCCGGATCGTCGCCCTGCCCCGTGAACACCAGATTGCCGCCATGGGTCGATAGCTTGGCTTCCTGTTCGAAGAGCCGTGCATAGCGCCGCTCGACGGTCCGGAACACATCCACCAACCGCTCCGAGAAGCTCGACGTATCGGTAAAGCCCATCATGAACGCGATGCGCTTGAGCTCGGCTTCGGTTTCCGGCAGCAGATGCGTCTGCTCGTCGCGCACCATCTGAATGCGATGCTCCACATCGCGGAGGAACCAATAGGCCTCCGCCAGCTCGTCGCGCGTTTCCGGATCGATCCATTTCGCTTTGGTAAGTTCGGCAAGCGCCTCCTCCGTACCGCGGCAACGCAGCGCCGGCATCCGGCCGCCGGCGATCAGCTGCTGCGTCTGGACGAAGAATTCGATCTCGCGGATACCGCCGCGGCCAAGCTTGACGTTGTGCCCCTTCACCGCAATGGTGCCGTGGCCCTTGTGCGCATGGATCTGTCGCTTGATCGAATGGACATCGGCGATCGCGGCGTAGTCCAGGTATTTGCGGAAGACGAACGGCACGAGCCCCCGCAAAAAGGCCTCACCCGCTTGCATATCCCCGGCGACAGGGCGGGCCTTGATAAAGGCCGCCCTCTCCCAGTTCTGGCCGCGTCCTTCATAGTAGATCATCGCTGCGTCGACCGGGATCGCAAGCGGCGTCGAGCCCGGATCCGGGCGCAGCCGGAGATCGGTGCGAAAGACATAACCGTCGGCGGTCCGCTCCTGAAGAATGCGCACCAGGCGCCGCATCAGCCGCGGAAAGATGTCTATCGCGTCATCCGGCTGGGACACGATGCCGGCGTGCTCGTCGAAGAAGACGACGAGGTCGATGTCAGACGAATAGTTGAGTTCAGACGCGCCGAGCTTGCCCATCCCGAGCACGACCAATCCCGAACCCTCACTCGGTCGTTCAACATTCTTGAGGTGCAGCTTGCCGCTCTCATGGGCTGATAGCAGCAGATGATCGATCGCCGCAGCGACGGAGGCTTCGGCGAGCGCACTCAGCCACGCCGTCGTCCGCCGCCCGTCGAAAAGCTTGGCGAGATCAGCCAGCGCGACAAGGAACGCCACCTTTCGCTTGACCGTGCGCAGCCGGCTCATGACGGCAGTTTCCGTGGGAGCGATCCCATCCTCGGGCTGCCAGCAATCGCGCGCCTCGGCAATCAGCCTATCGATCTCAGGCTCTAGCGGCGATGAAATGGCGGCGGCGAGGATCGCACCATCGATGTTGGCGACCTCGCGAAGGTAGGGCGATAGCGTGAGCGCCGCAGCGATGAAATCGCACAGCGGACCGCCGGCCTTCAGCATCCTAGCGACTGCCGGTTCACTCTTGCCGATGTCCTGAAGGTCGGCCAGTGCCAGCTTGAGCTCGGATTGATTCAAAGGGCGCAGCAGCCCGCTGCCCACGTCCTTCAGACTGTGTGTCAAGTTCGTCAGCATTCCGCCTCCCAACGGCCGCGCCCGGAATCGGCGCTATCATGACCGGCCCTAACCTAGGGTCACAATCCGGAGGAGCCAAGCCTAGGGTCAGGATCTATTGAATTCATCCATTCTGCGTGGCGGATTTTGTTTCTGACGAGAAGGAAAGACGCCGGAAGTGCCCCACACTTTCAAGTCTTTCCGACACGGTCAGGAGCGAAATCCGCCTCGCCCTTCGGGTTGGGCGGCATCGGCCGTCTGATCGCAAACAATGCTCGCCAAGGCTAAAAAGCCTTGCCTTGCGCTTGTTTGCTTCCATCCAATCCGATGCTGCCCAACAGAATGGATGAATTCAATAGATCCTGACCCTAGACTGGCTTGATCGGAAAAATCATGCTGACGGTAAGGCCTCGTCTTTCCGCCTTTTCCGGGTCGGTATCGGAAAGCTCCAGCGTACCGCCATGCAGTTCCATCACCGCCTCGACCAGCGAGAGGCCAAGCCCGGTGCCGGGTTTCGACCGGCTCTCGTCAAGCCGCACGAAGCGCTTGATGACGTCCTCACGCTTCTCGGCCGGAATGCCTGGACCTTGATCGGCGACCGAGAGGCAAATACCGTCAGGGCGCCGCGACAGCTTCAAAGCAATTTCGCCGCCGCCCTCCGGGTCGTCGGCATATTTGATCGCGTTGTCGATCAGGTTGAATATCGCCTGTGCGATCAATTCACGATTGCCCTGTACGGATATCCCTGGCTCGATGCTCGATGTCAGGGTCAACCCGGCTTCTTCTGCGACCGGCTCGTGAAGCTCGGCGCTATCGGCGACGATCGACGAAAGCTCGATCGGCGACATCTCCGCCACGACCGACCCCGCCTCCACACGCGAAATCATCAGGAGAGCGTTGAAGGTCCGGATCAACTGATCGGACTCGGCGATGATCCCTTCGAGCGCCGTACGCCTCTGGTCCTCATCCGTCGTGTCCAGCGCATCCGTGGCCTTGTTGCGCAGGCGGGTCAGCGGCGTCTTGAGGTCATGGGCGATGTTGTCGGAAACCTGCCGCAGCCCTTCGTTCAGCTTCTCGATGCGCTCCAGCATCGTGTTCAGCGAAACCGACAGACGGTCGAACTCATCGCCTGAACCGCCGACCGGCAGGCGCTGGGAAAGATCGCCTGCCATGATCTTCTTGCCCGCGTCCGACATGCGGTCGATGCGCTTCAGCGCATTGCGGCCGATGCCGAACCAGATGACGATTGCGCCGAGCCCCATGATCGCAAGCGCGATCATCAGCGCCTGACGCACCAGAACGCGGAAGCGCTCGGGCTCGCCGAGGTCGCGCCCGACGAGGACGCGCAAGCCGTTGTCGAGGACGAAGATATTGGCGATCGCCATGTGTTGGCGATCGCGGTCGCTATCGGCGTAACGCTGATAGGAAAACGGAACCGACGTCCAGCCGGTTTCCTCGAACACGCCCGGCTGCACTGACGCAACGTTGCCCGCGAGAATATCCCCGGAGGGGCCTGCGATGATGTAAAGGTTGGCGCCTGGCTGGCGGGCGCGCCGCTCCAGCGTTCGCAGCAGCCCGTTCATGCCGCCCGTGCTATAGGCGCGTGTGACGGCGTCGACTTCCTGTTGGACTGCCTCCCTTATCTGCTGGGTGAGCAGCCCCTGCGACATCGCCGTCACGTAGAATACGAGAGTTGCGGCGCAGATCGCGAAAAGCAGGATATAAAGTGCCGAAAGGCGGACTGCGGTGGACTTGAAGAGAAACCAGAAGCGGTTCATCCCTCGTCCTTGATCATGTAACCGGCGCCGCGGATCGTCTTCAGCAACGGCTGGCTGAAGTCCTTCTCGATCTTCGAGCGCAGGCGCGAGACGTGCACGTCGATGACGTTCGTCTGCGGGTCGAAATGGTAATCCCACACATTCTCGAGAAGCATGGTGCGCGTGACGACCTGCCCGGCATTCTTCATTAGATATTCGAGAAGCCGGAATTCACGCGGCTGCAGAGGGATTTCCTTGCCGCCGCGCCGGACTTCATGCGCAAGCCGGTCAAGCTCGAGATCGCCGACGCGATAGACAACGTCCTGCTCCGGCGTGCCCTTGCGGCGGCCGAGCACCTCGACGCGGGCCAGAAGCTCGCTGAAGGCGTAAGGCTTCGGCAGATAGTCGTCGCCGCCGGCGCGAAGGCCGGTCACGCGGTCATCGACCTGCCCAAGGGCGGAAAGAATGAGAACCGGTGTGTGAATGCCCTTGTGCCGAAGTTCGCTGATGACGGAAAGACCGTCGCGGCGGGGAAGCATCCGGTCGATGACGATTACATCATAGGTATTCTCTGCCCCCATGAAGAGGCCGCTGTCGCCGTCACTGGCATGATCGGCCACGATCCCCGCCTCGCGAAAGGCTTTGGTAAGGTAGGCCGCAGCTTCAAGGTCGTCTTCGATAATAAGAATCTTCATGCGGCCGACATTACCTGCCGTCTGGGTTTCGGCAAGGTTCAAAGCGTCTTGCGGTGAGAGTGGGGGCATCGAGGTCGTCCCTAAAAAGGATACGGAAAGGGAGCCGCGCGAAGGTTGGGAACGCGCGGCTTCCTTTTTCAGATCAAGGAGGGGATCAGCCCTGACCGTTGATCGGCAGGGCCACGAACCGGCTGCCTTCCTTGGACTGGATCTGGAAGAGTGCCCGGGTGCGGCCGTCCTTCTTCGCCTGGTTCAGAACCTTGACGACGTCGTCGGCATTCGAGACCTGCTGGTTGTTCACCGAGGTAATCGTCTCGCCTTCCTTGATGCCCTTGTCGGCAGCATCCGAGTCAGGGTCGATGCCCGTAATCGTCAGACCCTTGCCATCATCGGACGGGCCGACGGTCAGGCCGAGATCCGCAAGCGCCTTCTCGGAAGCCGGCGCCTCAGGCTGCTGCGGCGTCTGATCGCCGTCTTCATTGGACGCATCCTTCTGGTCATCCGGAAGCGTGCCGAGGTCGACGGTGACGGACTGAGCCTTGCCGTCGCGCCACACGGAGAGCTCGACCTTGCTTCCCGGCTGCATGGCGCCGATGCGGCGGCTGAGATCGCGGGCGTCCTTGACAGGTTCGCCATTGACGGCGGTCACAACATCACCCGCCTTCATCCCTGCCTTCTGACCAGGGGTGCCGTCCTGGGCAGAGACGACCAATGCGCCATTTGCTTCCGACAGGCCGAGCGAGTCGGCGATATCCTTGGTAACAGGCTGGATCTGTACACCGAGATAACCGCGCGAAACCGAACCGTCCTTCATCAGGTCGGCAACGACATCCTTGGCAGTCGAGGCCGGAATTGCAAAGGCGATGCCGACGCTGCCGCCCGAAGGCGAGAAGATCGCGGTGTTGATGCCGACGACCTGACCACTGAGGTTGAAGGTCGGGCCGCCGGAGTTGCCGCGGTTCACCGCCGCGTCGACCTGCAGGTAATCGTCATACGGACCGGAGCCGATGTCGCGGCCACGAGCAGAAATGATACCCGCGGTCACCGTGCCGCCGAGGCCGAACGGGTTGCCGACTGCGACCACCCAGTCACCGACGCGAACGCCGTTGTCGTCTGCCCAGTTGACATAGGTGAACTTGCGGCCCTTGGCATCAACCTTGAGAACGGCGAGGTCGGTCCGCGGGTCTTTGCCGATCAGCTTGGCATCCAGCTCGCTGCCATCGTTTAGGACGACGACAAAAGCCGAGCCATCGGAAACCACGTGGTTGTTGGTGACGATGTAGCCATCTTCGGAAATGAAGAAGCCGGAGCCTTGCGCGACGGGGCGCAGGCGGCCCTTACCATCACGCTGACCATCGCGCTGGCCGAACTTCCTGTCGTTCTGACCGCCGTGGGGACCGTTTTGCCCCTGCTCGCCGAACTGTTTGAAGAAGCGCTTCAGGGGATGATCGTCAGGAAGATCGTCAAAGCCGCGGCCGTTGAAGTCGAAAGCAAAACCATCGCTGTTGTCCGCGGCGGGATTGATGCGCGATTCGACGCGAACCGAAACGACGGCGGGAGACACGGCATCGACGACGTTTGCAAAGCTCGGGACCGATGGAGCCTGGACGTTGACGGCTTCAGCATAGGCGCGCGTGATCTCAAGCGGCGCGGCAGTCGCGAATACTGCTGCAGCGAGACCTGCGACCGTAGAAGCCTTCAGCATGGTACTGACGGAGGGGGTCTTTATCATTCTTGGTACCTTCTCTTGTTTTTGTCTTTCGTTCCGGTCTGGTTTTTGTTTTTCGTTCCGGCTGGAGCCGGACCGGTCGATGACCAACGATATAGTATCCTTCACATTACTGCGAACTGTCTGGTCCATGAAAATTTGGTAATGTACGATAGCGCCCTCACCAGCCGCCAGGACAGGCGGTGCGAAGAGGCTGAGCGGCTGCGATCCTTGATCCGCGCAATACATTCATGATATCTTAAATATACTTCTGCTCAGGGGCCGTAATGTTGGCGAGGCGCGCGATGAGGGTCGTCGGCACATCGATGCTAGGACTGTTGCTTGGGGTCTCGATGGCCTGGGCCGGGCCGTTACACGACGCGGCACGGGACGGTGACCGCGAGCGTGTGGGGCAGCTTATCGATCAGGGAGCCAATATTGCCGAACCGAACGAGTCGGGAGAGCCGCCATTGATGATCGCTGCTCTTGGAGGACACGCGGATATCGTGGCTCTTCTGCTGGAGAAGGGCGCCGACATCGAAATCAGGAACAAGGGCGGCCTTACGGCATTGCATGCTGCCGCCTACGGCGGAAATCTCGAAGTCGTCGAATTGCTCGTATCGAAGGGCGCACTCGTCAACGACGACAAGAATTTCTACCACATGTCGCCGCTACACGCTGCTGCCGAAGAAGGTCGTGCTGACGTCGTCGCCTTTCTCGTCGCGCACAAGGCAAATATAGAGGCGAAGGAACGCAACGGCTACACACCGTTGACGCAGGCCGGATGGCGGTCCCATTGGGACGCTGCCGATCTGCTTTTGAAAGCGGGCGCCGTCTGCCAGCCGACCGAACTGGTCGGAGACTGGCTGTATGGCGAGTGCACGAAGCGGAAATAGCGCTTCGCCCGAACCGGGAGAATGGACACATGGCATATCGCAGAAAGACAGGCTTTATCGCCTCGATGATGGTCGGTGCCGCGATCGTTTTCGCGCTCGGGCAACCGGCGACGGCGGAAGAGCCCGTGAACACCGGGTATTTTGGAGACGTGGCCATCAAGGGCTACGATCCGGTGGCATATTTCACGCAGAACCAGGCTGTGGAGGGATCTCCGCAATATTCGCATCGCTGGCTGGGTGCCGAGTGGCATTTCGCCAGCGCCGAGAACCGCGACCTCTTCGTTGCTGATCCCGGCAAGTATGCTCCCCAATATGGCGGGTATTGCGCCGACGGCGTTTCCTTCGGAACGGTTACGACCAACATCGACCCGAAGGCATGGCGGATCATAGAGGGCAAGCTCTATCTGAGCTACGACCCCGGCGCCGCAGACGGCTTTGAAAAGAAGCCGACCAAAGTTGTCGATTCCCAGAAGCATTGGTCGGAAGTGCAGAACACCCTGATTTCCGACAAGATGCATAAGGACTGGCAGCATATGCCAGCCAACTGAATTCAGGGTACGAGTGAGAAGAACTTGAGTGCTTGCGCGGTGACATGCACATATTGGGCGCCGGCTTGTCCGGCGTCCTTGTTTTTGTAGACCTTGCCGCACACCATGCGATCGAGAAAATAGCCGCCGAACCTCTCGCACAGCCTGTTTCCCTGCACCTCGACCGTCCCGGTGATATTGGTATTTGCACTGCGGTATGCAGTATTGCCGGCATTGTCGAAAAACTGGACGAATAACGTACCGTTCTTGTGTTTTCCGCTCCACGTCTTGTTGTTGATCAGGTCGCGCAAAGCGTCGGCATTGAGCTGATCCGCTTCTGATGCGGCGAATCCGAAGGGCCATTCGGGAATACCGGCGGCGCGCAATCCCGTCAGGTGGTGCTCTAGATCCTCTGGGCGCCAATAATCGTAGAGATAGCTGTAGTAAGTGAGATTGCTCTCCGGAAACAGCTCCAGAAGCTTGGCCTTTTCCTGGGCCCCGCGGACCCGATCCCCTTCATAGGCATAGGCTGCCGTCAGGTACTCGCGTGCAGCCTCCGCATTGGGCAAGGCATCCCGCGCAGCCTCGATCAGAGGAATCGCGCGCCTGCTGTCACGCGCAGTGTAGAAGACGATTCCCGCCAGCAGCCGAAAACTCGCCGTTGGCGCAGGATCGAGCCGAAGAGCCTTTTCCATCTCGACAACCGCCTGTTCATGATCGCCGGTATGAGCAAGGATAAGGGCGAGATTGCCGAAGGCCTCCGCGCTATTGGGTTGCATCTCCACAGCCCGGGTTGCCGATTCCCGCGCCTCCACCGGGCGCCCATCGACCAGCTGCAACAGGGCGAGAACCGTGTGAGCTCGCGCATTTTTTGGGTCCAGCTTGAGCGCCTGCCCGGCGGCGTCATAGGCGATCTTGCGGGCGACTGCCGCCGACCAGAGGAAATTATAGTCGTTACGCCAGACATCGACCGCGACGCGCGCAATACCCGCATGCGCGTCGGCGAAATTGGGATCGAGGTCGATCGCCTTCTGATAATATGACAATGTGCGGCGGTAGGTATCTACGTCGCTATAGACGAGGCCCTCCTGTTCCGCCCTCATGTAATAATCGTAGGCTTCCAGGTTGTCGGTCGGTATCCGCTCCAGTTGGGTGCGCTCGACGTCGTTGAGCTCTATCTCGAGCGCCGAGATGATTTTGCCGATGACGTCGTCCTGAACCGCAAACAAATCGGCATACTGACGATCGTAGCGCTCGGCCCACATCGAAAGTCCGGTCAGCGCGTCAATCAGCTTGACATTGATCCGCAGGCGCGTGCCGGCGCGCTGCAACGTGCCCTCGAGCACGTAGTGCACGCCGAGCTCCGCCGCCACGTCTTGAATCTTGGCTGTACCGTTTTGAACGGCAAAAACCGAGTGCCTGGCGATGACGAAGAGGCCGGAAACCTTGGACAGCTCGGTGATCAGGTCGTCAGTAAGCCCCTCTGCCAGATGATCCTGCTCTGAATCGCCGCTGACATTGATGAATGGCAGCACCGCGACCGATGGCTTGTCCGGCAGTGGATAGGCGAAGCGCTCGATGAGCGCTGGCGCCTGGCCAAGCTCCCAAGGCTGCCACCAATAGGCTGCAGCACCTGCAAACAGCAGAAATGCTACGGCAGCTGCGAGACCGACAGGTTTTCGCAGGCGCTTGACGACGGTTCGCGCCGTCTTCGCATCAAGGACTACCCGGTAAACCCGTATCGGTTCGGCAATGCTCCTCACTTTCTGCCTGCCGAGCGAGATATAGCCGACGTCGAGCTTGGTCTTCACCTGGTCGTAGGTCGTACCGGAGATGGCGATGCCGCCCCGGTCGGCCAGCGCCTGGATGCGGTCGGTGATGTTGACGCCATCGCCGTGAATATCATCGCCTTCGACAATGATATCGCCAAGATTGACGCCGATGCGGAAATAAAGCCGCGGAGCCGGGTCGACGCCCGCATTTCGCAAGGCCTTCTCGCGCTGCACATCAATTGCGCAGTGTAACGCATCGACGACGCTGTGAAATTCGACAAGCAGACCGTCACCCATGGTCTTAACCAGCCGTCCGTGATGTTCGGTGATCTTGGGTCGGAAGATGTCATCCATGTCCGCCTGAAAGCGGCGACGCGTGCCAACCTCGTCGATCTGGCTCAAGTGACTGTAGCCGGCGACATCAGCGATCAGGATTGCTGCGAGGCGGCGCTCCATGGTCTTGCCCACATGCGAATGGACCCCGTGAGCATCTTACCGCAGGTTGATTGGTGAGACCATTGGAGCCTTTCAAGGCTCAAACTTTCAGGATGTTCGATCGGACCGCGGGCCAAGCAGTTCGTCAAGCCGCGCCCGCTCTTCCGCCGTCAACCGGCTTCCGGTCGGCTTGCCAGCCCGCCGCCTGGCGAAAATGAGCAGCGAAATGCCCCCGGCGACAATCAGCACAATGGGGGCGCCCCAAAGCAGAACCGTTCGAACGCTCAACCGGGGCTTCAGAAGCACGAATTCGCCATAGCGCGAAACGATGTAGTTCAGGACCTGTTCGTCCGTGTCGCCGTCGGTCAGGCGCTCGCGCACCAGAAGCCGCAGGTCCTTGGCGAGATCGGCATTGGAATCATCGATCGACTGGTTCTGGCAGACCATGCAGCGCAGCTTGGCAGAAAGCGCCCTGGCTCGGGCCTCCAGCGCGGGGTTGGCGAGTACCTCGTCCGGGTTCACGGCGAAGGCCGGAACTGCAGTAAGAAACAGAACGATTGCTAGGACGATCCCCCGCATCATTCTGCCGGCTCCATCACTGCGGGGACCGCTCTTGCCTTGCGGCGCGGCGCACCGACCCGAAGACGCCGGTCGCTCAGCGACACGAAGCCACCGATCGCCATGATCAGCGCCCCGCCCCAGACGCAAAGAATGAACGGCTTCCACCAGATGCGAACGACGATGCCGCCGTCGTTGGTTGCGTCGCCAAGCGAAACGTAGAGCTGGCTGAGCCCGAAGGTCAGGATACCCGCTTCGGTGGTCGGCATCTGTTGGGCGACATAGACGCGCTTTGCCGACCAGACATCCGCAACCTCGACGCCGCCGCGGCGGATGCTGAAGTGTGCGCGATCTTCCTTGTAGTTCGGGCCAGTCGCCGGCTGCATGCCGTCGAAATGGATGCTGTAGCCGCCCGCCTCCGTAGTCTCGCCGGGCTTCATTTCAAGCACATGCTCGGTCGCAAATGTCGTAACGGCAACAATGCCGAGCACGGTGACGCCGAGGCCGGCATGCGCCAGCGCTGTGCCGAAAGCCGACCGCGGCAGGCCGGAAAGCCGCCGCCATGCGACATTCGCCGCCACCTTGCCGGCGCCTGCGCGATACCAGAGGTCGGCAACGGCACCGAAGACGAGGAACAGCCCGGCCGCAAGCCCAAGAACAGACAACACCGGTCCGCCATGCTCGACATAGAAAAAGACCAGCGCCGCCGCGAAAGCCAAAGCGGCAACCACATAGAGCCGCTGCATCACGCCAAGCAGATCGCCGCGCTTCCATGCCAGCAACGGCCCGAACGGCACGACCAGCAGCAATGGCGCCATCAGCAGGCCGAAAGTCATGTTGAAGAACGGCGGGCCGACGGAAATCTTGTCGCCGGTCAATGTTTCCAGCAGCAGCGGATAGAGGGTGCCGGTCAGCACGGTGCCACATGCGACCGTGAGGATGAGATTGTTGAGCACTAGCGCACCTTCTCGCGAAATCGGTGCGAAAAGCCCGCCCGCACTCAACAGGGGCGCGCGGAAGGCAAACAGCGAAAGCGCGCCGCCGATGAAGATCATCAGGATGCAGAGAATGAACACACCACGGCTCGGGTCGCTTGCAAATGCATGAACCGAGGTCAGCACACCGGAGCGCACTAGGAAGGTGCCCATCAGCGAGAGCGAGAATGTCAGGATCGCCAGCAGCACGGTCCAGATCTTCAGCGCCTCGCGCTTTTCCATCACCAGCGCCGAATGCAGCAGCGCCGTTCCCGCGAGCCACGGCATGAAGGAGGCGTTCTCGACCGGATCCCAGAACCACCAGCCGCCCCAGCCGAGCTCGTAATAGGCCCAGTAGGAACCCATCGCGATGCCGAGCGTCAGGAAGGTCCAGGCGGCAAGCGTCCAGGGACGGACCCAGCGCGCCCAGGCCGCATCGATGCGGCCCTCCATGAGCGCGGCGACTGCGAAGGAAAAGCAAATCGAAAAACCGACATACCCCAGATAGAGCAGCGGCGGATGGATCGCGAGGCCAACATCCTGCAGCACCGGATTGAGGTCGCGTCCCTCTGCCGGCGCCGGATCGAGGCGGATGAACGGGTTTGACGTCAGCAGAATGAAGAGGATGAAAGCAACCGAAATCCACGCCTGCACCGAAAGCACATTGGCCTTGAGGGTATCCGGCAGATTGCCCCCGAAGACCGCGACCAGCGCGCTGAACAGCGAGAGGATCAGCAGCCACAGCATCATCGAGCCTTCGTGATTGCCCCAGACGCCCGAATATTTGTAGATCAGCGGCACCAGCGAATGCGAGTTCTCCCAGACGTTCTTGACGGAGAAGTCTGAAACGACGTGCGCATAGGTCAGAACGCCGAACGAGAAGGCTACCAGTCCGAACAGCACCATGGAACCGAGCGGCGCGACATCCATCATCGCCCGGTCGAGCCTGCGCGCGCCGATCGCCGGCACGATCGAAACAACGATCGCCGCCGCCAGCGCCAGAACGAGTGCGTAATGCCCAATCTCGATGATCATTGCGTGCCCTCGCCTTCCTTCCATAGACCCTGCGACTTCAGCCTGTCGGCGACTTCCTTGGGCATGTATTTCTCATCGTGCTTGGCAAGCACGGTGTCTGCGACGAAGTCATGGCTGCCGGCTTCGAACTTGCCTTCAGTGACCACGCCCTGGCCCTCGCGGAAAAGATCCGGAAGGATGCCGGTATATTTCACCTTCACTGCATCTCCGCTGCCGTCGGTCACGGCGAATTCGACCGTCGAACCCGTGCCACGCACGACGCTGCCCTCGCCGACAAGCCCGCCGAGGCGGATGCGCGTCTCCGGCGCCACCGGCGTCTTGGCAAGATCGGCAGGCATGTAAAAATACGCAACGGATTGGCTGAATGCGAACATGACAAGCAGCACCGCGGCAATGATGAAGCTCATGCCGCCGCCGATTACCGCCAGGCGCTTCTGCTTGCGCGTCATTCCGTCATTCCTTCCGCCGCAATACCCAGCTCATGTGCCAGCGCGATCAACTGCTTGCCCTGCTCGCTCGCTGCCGGAAACGCCGCAAGCCCGCGCTTCAGTGCCTGGCTCGCGCGATCCTTGTCATTCAATACAGCATAAGAGCGGACAAGCCGCATCCACCCTTCGAAATTGTTCGGGTCTGCGGAAAGCTTAGCATCGAGGCTCTCGATCATGCCGCGGATCATCTGCTGGCGGTCGCCGCTGCTCATGTCCTGGGCTGCCGCAACGTCGTCTTCCGTCGGGTTGCCCGGCGCCTTGTCATCCGCCACCGCCGGAGCGCCGCCGTTCTTGGCGATGTGCTCGTTGACGAGCGGCAGCCACGGCGCGTCGTCAGGAGATTCCTTCGCCAGAGCCTCGAAGGCTGCTTTCGCATCCGCCGCCCGCCCTGCCTGCTCCATGCTAAGCGCCACATAGAATTTCGCGCGCGGGTTCTTGGGCTCCAGAGTCAGCGACTGTTCGAGCACCTTGCGCGCATCGTCGGTCACGACGCCGTTCGCGCCAGCCATCAGGGTTTCCGCAAGTCCGTCGAGA
>NZ_JBNDHT010000076.1:0-31346 GCF_056755115.1 Rhizobium sp. SVR5-2C
GTTCGCACCTCGGTGATCGGTGCCATCATCGGCATGATCCCTGGTCTCGGCGGTTCGACTGCAGCCTGGCTCTGCTATGGCCATGCAGTTCAAAGCTCCAAGCACCCGGAACGCTTCGGCAAGGGCGCGATCGAAGGCGTCATCGCGCCGGAAACCGCCAGCAACGGTAAAGAAGGCGGCTCGCTGCTTCCGACACTGTTCTTCGGCATCCCAGGCAGCTCGGGTATGGCGGTCCTGCTCGGCGCATTCCTGATCCTCGGAATCCAGCCCGGCGCCTTGATGGTCACCAAGCATCTCGACCTCGTCTGGACGCTGATCTGGGCTCTGGTGGTTGGCAACCTGATCGCCGTAGCAATGCTGCTTGTTATCTGTCGGTGGGTCGCGGTACTCACATTCGTGAACGGCCGCATGCTCGTGCCTTTCATCCTTGTGTTCGTATCGCTCGGCTGCTTCGTCAGTGACTTCCAGTGGCAGAACCTAGTGATGCTCGTGATCTTCAGCGCCATCGGCTACGGCTTCCTTCGTGCAGATTGGCCACGTGCGCCTTTCGTCATCGGCCTTGTGCTCGGCGGCAAAGCGGAAGCATCGCTGCACCAGGCGCTTCAGCTCTGGGGTTACAGCTTCTTCCTTCGCCCGCTCTCGCTCGTGCTGATTGCCATGATCGTCTCGCTGATGGGCTATGCCTTCTATCGTAACTTCCGGCCGGCAGCACGCCGCCACAACGCAGAGGTCAGCCCATGACCATGAAGAATGTAACGTTCAGTACCTGCCTCACCGTTGTCATGCTGGTGATCTTTACCTCGATGGTCGGGCTATCTTTCGGATTTCCAGCCAAGGCGCGTTTCATGCCGCTGGTCGTTGGTGTGCCTGGCATCGCGCTTTGTCTGATCCAGCTCGCGATCGATCTCTTCCGTTCGCCGGCAGCGCCTGCTGCCGCATCGGTTGGTCAGGCGATTGCCGCCGCCAGCTCGCCGGAGAGCGGCAGCGACGAGGCTGAGCTGCCGGAATTCGGCCCGCACACCGCGCGCCAGGAGCTGGTGATGGCCGCCTATTTCGTCAGCTTCATCGCCGGTGTCGTCGCCTTTGGTTTCTACATCAGCGTGCCTATCATGCTGCTGACGTTCCTAAAGCGGCAGGCAGAGTGCAGCTGGAAGCTTTCTGTCGCGCTCGCGGCAGCTGCGACGCTCGTCCTTTATCTGGTGTTCGGCAGGTTGCTTGGCATCGAGCTTCATCCGGGCCTCGTCACCCCCTGGGTACTACACGCCCTCGGGATCAACACGATCTAACAGCGGCAAGGCAATTGTCGTCGGGTCGCAAGGAGGCCTTACGGGAGAATGGATGTTCGCTCCGGGCGCGGCGGGACGCCTATGCCGCCGCGATTTCGGATCCGGAACTCCTGAAAGGCCGAGGCACTGGAACTGCCGGTCACTTAGGAGGTTGGCGAAGCGGTAGCTTCGTCCGTTCAATGCGCGCTCGACCAACCACCAGAGATCGTCGAGTTCGTAAGTCAGACTATCAACTGAGATTAACCGTGTATCGCATGCACAGCTCAATGGGAGGGAAGTAATGAACATGCAATCCATTCGTATGGCGGCTTTTGGCGCCGCTGCGCTGACCGCGCTCTGGACAGGCAATGCGTTTGCTCAGGAAGGTCCGGAATTTTTCAAGGGCAAGACGGTCAACTATATTGTCGCGACCGCACCGGGCGGCGGCTATGACACCAACGGCCGACTCGTCGCACAGTTCATGCAGAAGCACCTGCCGGGTTCGACGTTCGTCGTTCAGAACATGCCGGGCGCGGGCCATCTGATCGGGGCGAACTTCATCTATGCTTCCGATCCCGACGGCCTGACCTTCGGCACGTTCAATACCGGCCTGATCTACAGCCAGCTTTCCGGCAACCCGGGCATCAAGTTCGATCTCGCCAAGATGTCGTGGATCGGAAAGGTTTCGTCTGATCCGCGCGTCATCGTCGTTTCCAAGGATTCGGGCATCAACAGCTACGAAGACCTGGCGAAGCTCCAGGAGCCGATCAAGTTCGCATCTGCCGGCGTCGGCAGCGCATCGACCATCGAAACGACAATGCTCGTCAAGGCGCTCGGTCTGAAGATCGAGGTTGTCTCGGGTTACAACGGCAGTGACGACCAGCTCGCCATGCGCCGCGGCGAGGTTCAGGGCATCATCGGCTCGCGTTCCACCTTCCAGCCCTTCGTTGACGCTGGAAACGGCAAGTTGATCGCGCAGATCGGCGGCTCGGAAACCGACGTGCCGCAGCTCGCCAGCTTCGTCAACAATGACGACGCAAAGCGCGTCATCGCGCTCGTCGAATCTCAGAGTGATATTTCGCGTCTGACCGCGGGGCCGCCTGATATGCCAGCCGACCGCCTCAAGACTCTGCGCGACGCCTATACCGCGGCGACGTCCGATCCGGAATTCCTTGCCAAGGCTAAGGAAATTGGTCTCCCCGTCGATCCGAAGATGGGTGACGACGTCGGTAACCTGGTCAAGAACGCCATGAACCAGACTCCTGAGGTGGTGGGCTTCCTGAAGGATTCGCTGAAGGACAACTGACCGGAGGCAATCTCGAACTGGCGGGCGGCTACGAGAGCCGCCCGTATTTTGACCGGATCAGGAAGGGGGGAGACAGTGGATAAGGTAATGGTCGCGGCCGAGGAGACGGCTGTGAAGAAGGACGGTGGACCTTCGGCATGGCAGTCGGACATTATTGCCGACCTGATCAAGCAATACGGATTTCCGTTCATCACGCTCAATCCGGGAGCCAGCTATCGCGGCCTCCATGACTCGCTGGTGAACCATAACGGCAATAATCCGCCGATGCTCGTCTGCCAGCACGAGAAGGTTGCGGTGCAGATCGCTCACGGTTACGCGAAGGCGACCGGCGAACCATTGGCCGTGATCGTCCATAACGTGGTTGGATTGCTGCACTCGACCATGGGCGTCTACTACGCCTACACCGACCGGGCGCCCGTCTTCTTGATCGGCGCGACCGGCCCGATGGACGAAGGTAAGCGCCGTCCGCGCGTCGACTGGGCGCATACAGCCAACGTCCAGGGCAACCAGGTCCGCGACTATGTGAAGTGGGACTACCAGCCGGGTGGCATCGACGGCGTCGTCGACAGCTTTGCTCGCGCCTATTCGATCATGATGACCGAGCCGCGCGGCCCGATCTATATGTGCTACGACGCCGCGTTGCAGGAAGCGCCGCTGGAGGCGCCAATTGCGCTGCCCTCGCCGAAATCGGCCAAGGTGCCGAGCCGCATCGCGCCCGATCCGAAGGCGCTCGAGGAAGCGGCTGACAGGCTCGTTTCGGCCGAATGGCCGGTGCTGCTGCCGCAATTCGTCGGCCGCGACAAGAACGGCTATTCCGACATGGTGGGCCTGGCAGAGACGCTCGGCGCGCCCGTGGTCGATACACAGTGGCGCCTGAACTTCCCGACCGAGCATCCGCTCGACATGCGGATGAGCAAGGACATCTTCAAGCGGGCTGACCTGATCACGCTGCTCGACTGCCGCGACTGGGAACGGCCGACACATGTCAACGACCGCATCAACCGCACGCTGAAGCCGCTCTTTCCGAAGGGCTGCGACTGGCTCGATATCGGCTTCGCCGACATTGAGATCTCCAAGTGGGCGACGGATTATCAGCGCTTCCCCGAGACGGCGCAACGCGTGCTTGCCGATACGGCGCTGGCGATCCCGGCGCTGACGTCGCTGATCAAGGATCGCGTCAAGGGCGATGCCAAGCTTGCAAGCCGCATTGCTGAACGTGCAAAGGCCGTCGGTGCCATGCACGACGCCCAGCGCGCCAAATGGCGCGAAGAGGCCCGAAACGATTGGAACGCCAAGCCTGTGACGCTCGCTCGCCTCGCGAGCGAGGTGTGGGATAAGATCCAGCACGAGGATTGGGTGCTGACCACCAACGCCTTCGAAGATTGGGCGCTGAAGCTCTGGGATTTCGACAAGCCTTACCGCTGGCCGGGCAAGGCGCTTGGCACCGGCACGCAAATTGGCATGGCGACAGGTATTGCGCTCGCTCATCGAGGCACCGGCCGCCTGGTGGTCGATTGCCAGACGGACGGCGATCTCATGTTCGACGTCGGCGCGCTGTGGTTTGCCGCCAAGCATCGGGTTCCGTTCCTCTGCGTCATGCATAACAACCGCGCCTACTACAATGACTGGGAACACCAGATCACCGTCGCCCGCCAACGCGGTACGCCGGAGGAGCGCGCTCATATCGGCATGGATCTCTTCGATCCGGCGCCGGACTTTGCGACACTCGCCCGCGGCCTCGGTTGGTATGCGGAAGGTCCGATCGAGGATGCGAATGACATCGGCGCTGCCCTCGAGCGCGCCATCGCGCAGGTCAAGAACGGCGTGCCGGCCTTGATCGACGTCGTGACGCAGCATGAGGGCTAAATTCGTGACAGTACGCAAATATCTGTGGAGGCAGGCATGAAGGTTGCAGTCGTCGGTACGGGGGAGATGGGGTTGGCTATGGCCGGCCACATGCTCGACAAAGGCCATGAGGTCTCAGCCTTCGACATCAACGCCGAAAGGCTGGCTGCCGCCGGCGCACGCGGCATCGCCGTCAAGACGGCGCTCAGCGATCTTTCCGAGGCCGAGCTTTACGTTCTGGTCGTCGCAAGCGACCAGCAGGTGATCGATGTCTGCGAGGAACTGTCGGAAAGCGCGGCTGCGGGATCGGTCATCGCGGTCGCAGCGACGATCAATCCGGAGACGATGCTTCAGCTTGGGCCGAAGCTCAAGGAAAAGGGCATCGGCCTTGTCGATGCGCCCGTCGTCTACGGAGCCGCCGGTGCAAAATCCGGCACGCTGCTGACGCTTTGCGGCGGAACGGAGGAGGATGTCGAGCGCATTCGCCTGGCGCTGATGTGCTACAGCCGCGATGTGTTGCGCGTCGGCCCGTTGGGCGCCGGCCAGATCGCCAAGGCCTGCAACAATCTGCTGCACTGGGTTCACTGCGTTGCGAACTACGAAACGCTCCTGATCGCCAAGCGTTATGGGATCGATGCCCAGCGCATGCGCGAGATCCTGCTGCTCTGCCCCGGTACGAACGGAACGCTCGCCCGCTGGGATACGACGCGTTTCACCTGGCAGGAAAAAGACATGGATGTGACGCTGGATCTGGCGCAGAAGGCGGGATTGATGCTGCCGCTCGCCGGTCAGGTCGACCAGATCATCAAGTCCTTGAAGGCCGATGATGTGAAAGGGCTGCTCTACGGGCCTGAAGCCAACTATCTCGGCAGGGTCGTTCGGCCGCTGCCGGCCTCCGAGGGAGGTCTTGCCTGAGCGCCCGCTGTTGCGGCGCCTTTAAAGTTCACGCCCGCACGTGTGTGCCGGATCGCTCCGGCACTTTGGCTTGGCGGGGAAAACTGAAGCACTGAAATGAAAGCGATGTTGTTATGGCCAATGAAAAGACAACCGTGACCGATCCGGTTCCGACCGCCGATCCCAGCAATTCGAAATTCCTTGTCGATCCGTATCGCGACTGGGCCCAGGGCGAGGGGATCCCGATCCATTTCGACCTCGGCCATGACCTGCTTGCGCTCGAGACCAGCGCGTGGGACCGCTATGACGCCCGCGGCTGCTTTGCCCATACCGTTGGCATGGGCGATTTCATGACGAATTACGTCATCGAGGTTCTGCCGGGCAAGAAGACACGGCCGGTCAAGCATCTCTACGAGGCCTTCTTTTACGTGCTGTCCGGCTACGGCTCGACGACGGTCTGGCTGCCGAACGGCGAAACCCGGACGTTCGAATGGGGCCCGAAGGCGCTGTTTGCCATTCCGCTCAACTGCCAGTACCAGTTCCACAACGGCTCCGGCCAGGAAACCGTGCGGCTGTCGTGCACCAACGATGCGCCGCTCAGCATCAACCTCTATCACAATCTGAAGTTCATCTTCGACAACGACTTCGACTTCGACGACCGTGTCGGCGGCACCAAGCATTTCGAAGGCGAGGGTGTGCTTTACACCTATGGCGCTGAATCCGCCCGCAAGATCCAGAATGTCTGGGAAACCAACTTCGTCCACGACCTGACGAGCTTCAAGCTCTATGAGTTCGACGGTCGCGGCAAGGGCTCGCTCAACGTCAACTTCGTTCTCGCTGACGGCACGATGCATTCGCACGTGTCACAGATGCCGGTCGGCCGCTACAAGAAGGCGCATCGCCATGCAGCCGGCACGCACGTGCATGCCGTCGACGGCGAGGGCTATTCGCTGATGTGGTACGAGGGCGATTCCGAATTCAAGGAAATCCCCTGGCGCCACGGCTACATGTACACGCCGCCGTTCTGGATGTACCACCAGCACTTCAACACCTGCGACCAGCCGGCCCGCTACGTCGCCTGCTCGCTCGGCAGCCGCCGCTATCCGTTCATCTCTCTGCGCCGCAAGAGTGCCGAAGGCGGCGGGGCGACGTCGGTCAAGGATGGCGGTCGCCAGATCGAATACGAGGATCAGGATCCGCGCGTCCATCGCAAGTTCCTCGAGGAACTGCAGAAGACCGGCGTGCCGTCGGCCATGGGCGATATCTTCGACGAGCCGGCAGTCCTGGCGCTCCCGAAGGCAAGCCTGACCGGCGTCATCCAGACCCCGATCCTCAAGGGACCGGCAAGCTGATCTTGAAGGCAAATCGAGTCCCCGTTGTGAAACGGGGACTTCCTTTGATGCCGGTTCCATCCGGCGCCGGCGAGAGCCGGCAGAAACGCACAGGAGATACCGCGCGTGCACGATCTCGATTTCGAACACGAGCATGGCGATCTGTCCGAAGACGAACGCAAGGCGATTTCCGACTGGCTGTGGCAGCAGGAGACAGTCGAGCTTCTGACCGTCGGCATCGACATCGGCAGCTCGACATCGCACCTGCTTTTTGCCCGCGTGACGATGCGCCGCGAAACCGAAGATCTCTCCAGCCGCTTCACCGTGATCGACCGGCAGGTGGTCTGGCGTTCGCCCATTCTGCTGACGCCGTTCCTGCCCGATGGCACGATCGATGCGCATGAACTGCGCCATTTCTTCGCGCATTGTTATGAAGATGCGGGATTCAAACGCAGCCACATCGATACCGGCGCGGTGATCCTGACCGGCGAGGCCATCAAGCGCAAGAATGCCCGGGCCATTGACGAAATCTTCGCACACGAGTCCGGCCGCTTTGTCTGCGCGACGGCGGGCCACAAACTGGAATGCATGCTGGCGGCCCACGGATCGGGTGCAACCGAACTGTCAAGGAAGCGCAATGCGCGGGGGCTGCACGTCGATATTGGCGGCGGCACGACGAAACTCGCGCTGATCAGCAAGGGAGAAATCCTGAGCGTGTCGGCCTTCGCAGTCGGCGGGCGACTGATCGCCCAGGACAAGACCGGCACCTGGTCGCGCGTGGACGAATCGGCGCAGATCGTCGCAAGGGAACTCGGGATTGCGACGGACGCGGAAACCCTTGCGAAATCGGAACACCGCCAAGCCATAGCAAAGCGCCTTGCCGCCGTCGCAGTCGATCAGATCCTCGGCGTTCCGCTCGATGCCCTCGGCGAAGAGCTTGAGCTGACCGAGCCGCTGGAGCGGATCGGCAAGCCGGACTACATTACCTTCTCGGGCGGCGTGTCCGAATATATTTTCAAATATGAAACCGCCGGTCATGGGGACATCGCACAGATGCTTGCCCAGGAGATCATCGCCCAGCTTACCGAGCGTCTCGACGTGCCGATCGTCGATGCCGGCCAGCGCATCCGCGCAACGGTCATCGGCGCATCGCAGTTTACCGTGCAGGTGAGCGGCAAGACCATGTATCGCACTGGCGACAAGGGGCTGCCGTCACATAATATTCCGGTGGTCCATCTCGGCCGCGCCATTCCGGAAGTGGTGGATGCGGAAGCGATCACCGCTGCGTTCAAGGGAGCTGCGTCCCGCCAGGACACGAACATCAATGCGCCTTTGGCGCTGGCTTTTACGTGGACGGGACTTCCGGACTACGGCCGGCTGCTTGAAGTTGCGAAGGCGGTCAAGGCCTTCGCCGCGCCCTCTGGCCGGCGAGAGGAACTGCTGGTCCTCGTCATCGACGGGGATGTCGGACAAACGCTCGGCCGCATTCTCGATCGCGAGCTTGCGATCGGTCCGAACCTGATTTCCATCGACGGCGTCCAGCTGAAAGACCTTGATTTCGTCGATCTCGGGGAGTTCATCAACCCGCCGGGCGTCATTCCGGTCGTCATCAAGTCGCTGCTTTTTTCCTAGGCGAAGAAGATCGGCGAACCGTCGCGAAAGTCGTTGATTTCACGCGGGAGCGGATGTACGTTAGGATTAAAGAAGAACAACGTTCCTTATAGAGGAACGAATCATCTGGCGGCAGGTGCCGCGGTCATCGGGAGGAACTCTGCGGCGCGCGGCAAGCAGCGATGGCAGGCCTCATAATCGAGAGGAGTAAGACGATATGCATCAGGATCCATTGGGCGGCGGTACAGGAACGCACTGGCATGAGCCGGCAGGCACCAAGAAGGCGGGCTTCGGCGAATTCAAGAAGCAGCCGACCCCCTATGACCAGTTCATGGAAGAAGAGGGTATCCCTGTATTCCGCGACCTCGGCGTCGACAGCGTCAAGAACCTGCCGCTGAAGTCCTGGAAGCGCACCGGCGGGCGCGGCACCTATATCCAGCTCTACGGCACGGAAACGAAGTGGGGCTGTCACCTGGTCGAGGTTCCCGCAGCAGGTGCGCTGAACCCTGAAAAGCACATGTACGAGGAAATCTACCTCGTCGTCGAAGGCCGCGGCTCGACCGAAGTCTGGCTCGACGGCGAGAGCAAGAAGCACGTCTTCGAATGGCAGGAAGGATCGATGTTCTCGATCCCGATGAACGCCATGCACCGCATCGTCAACGCCACCAACAGCCCGGCGCTGCTGCTCGGCGGTACGACCGCTCCGAACGTCCTGAACCAGATCCAGAACGTCGACGCCGTCTTCAACAATCCCTTCCTCTTCCGTGACCGCTTCTCCGGCGCCGACGACTTCTACAAGTATCGCGAAGAGATCGAGCCCGATCCGGTCCGTGGCCTCGCGATGCGCCGCACCAACTTTATGCCGGATGCCGTCAACTGCGAGCTGCCGCTCGATAACCGCCGCTCGGTCGGCTATCGCCGCGTCGAGCCCTTCATGACCAATAACGCCTTCTACTACTGGATCGGCCAGCACGAGAACGGCCGTTATTCCAAGGCGCACGCCCATACCTCGGCAGCGATCCTGATCTGCCTCAAGGGTCAGGGCTATACCTATACCTGGCCGGAAGAATGCGGCGTTAACCCGTGGGCGACCGGCCATGCCGATCGCGTCCGCCGCCTCGACTACGGCCAGTATGGCATGGTCACGGCTGCTCCCGGCGGCGCGCGCTGGTATCACCAGCACTTCAGCGTCTCCAAGGAACCCTTCCGCCTGACGGCCTGGTTCGGCCCGCACAATCCGGGCCGCGACCCGGGCGCGCCCGGCGAAAAGCATACCGATTACACCGCGATCGACGTCAACGAAGGCGGCACCGCGATCCCGTACTGGATGGAAGATCCGCAGATTCGTCAGGAGTATGAGGCGCTTCTGAACAAGAACGGCGTCGAAGTCCGCATGAAGCCGGAATGGTACGAAAAGCCGGCCGATACGACCGCGAAGAAGTCGACCGTCGTCTGATCATGTCGGACGACACGGAGGAACAGGGCGGCCGCATATTCTTCTCGAATATCGGCCGCAGCATGGAAGTCGAAGACGAAATCGTGCTGGTCAGCGTCGGCATCGATATCGGCTCTTCGACCTCCCATCTTGCCTTTTCGCGTATCGTGCTCGAGCGGCTCGATACGCGTTACATGGTGGTCGAACGCACGCTGCTGCATCAATCGGACGTGCTGCTGACGCCCTATCGCGGCGAGGACGAGATCGACGCGGACGTGCTCGGCGCCTTCATCAAGGCGCAGTACGAGGCGGCCGATATCACGCCTGAGTCGATCGATACAGGCGCGCTGATTCTCACCGGTGTCGCCGTTCGGCGCAGCAATGCGCGGGCGATCGGCGAACTCTTCTCCGAGCAGACGGGGAAGTTCGTCGTCGTCAGTGCCGGCGACGGCCTGGAGACGACGCTTGCAGCCTTCGGCTCCGGCGCCGTCTCGCGCTCCGGCAAGACGGGCGAGACCGTGCTCAACGTCGATATCGGCGGTGGCACCTCGAAGCTCGCGCGCGCTTCCAACAATGCCATCCAGGCGATCGCGGCGATCGATATCGGCGCCCGCATCGTCGCCTTCGATGACGAGCGCAGGATCAATCGCGTCGAGGAGGCCGGCCGCTACTTCGGCCGCCGTGCCGGCGTTCGCGTCGAACTCGGCGAAGTGCTTTCGCAAGAGGATGCGCAGAAGCTTGCCGATGCAATGGTCGACCAGCTCTTCGAGGCCATGCAGGGTGGGGAGATGAGCGCCGAGACATTGAAGCTGCATCGCTTGCCGTCACTGCCGGCAGCACCGCTGCCCGATGTCGTGACCATTTCCGGCGGCGTTTCGGAATTCCTCTATTCTGAGACCGCGGCCGAGTTCAGCGATCTTGGGCCGCTTCTGGCCAAAACGCTGCGCAAGCGGCTGGAAGGCTGGGGTCCGCGACTGGAGAAGCCGGAACAGGGTATCCGCGCCACTGTGGTCGGTGCCTCGCAATATACGGTGCAGGTGAGTGGCAGCACGATCTTCGTGCATCCGCTGGAGACGCTGCCGGTCCGCAACGTGCCGGTTATCAAGCCTGCGATCGTCTTCGGCGACGAGATTGATCGTGCCGATGTCGCGGCCAAGATTCGCGACTCGCTGGCCCGCCTCGATCTCGGCGAGGGCGATAACCCGGTGGCGCTCTGCTACGACTGGGAGGGATCGGCAAGCTATCGCCGGCTCGACGATTTCTGCCGCGGCGTCGTGGACGGTCTCTCGGCCATCCTCGACAAAGGTCATCCGCTGATCCTCGTCGGCAACGGCGATGTCGGGGGACTGGTTGGCATGCATTGCAAACTGGAGACCGGAATCGGGACGCTTGTGTCCATCGACGGGATCAAGCTCGACGAGTTCGATTTCATCGATATCGGCGCAATGCTGGAGACCTCCGGGGCCGTTCCGGTCGTCATCAAGTCGCTGGTGTTTCCGGACAGGCACCTTGGCAGAGCTTCTGCCAACGATTAATGCCCATAGGCGATCTTCCAACTGCAGCGTCCTACGTTGGTTGATCGCCGATGGTGCCTTCGGCGTTATTTAAGCTGGTGGCGGTCCGAGGCGGCGAATATTGCCGACAAGATCCTGGGCGAGCCGCAGTGCTGCCCCGCAGGCCACGGCCATTTGGGGCAAAACCATCCATTCGAGGGTCCAGGCCGCGCCGGAGCGCTCCTGCTCGTGGATCATGGAATGGTGGATGGCGGAAATTTGCGTCGCGTTGAACCGCGCAAGGGCAACCAGCGTCTCCGCCGCCACGGGGTTCTGCTTGTGAGCCATCGCCGAGGAGGCGCCGCCGCCGCTGAGGGCGATCTCGTCGCCCGCCTGCGCCATCAGCGCGATATCCTGGCCGAATTTGCCGAGACTTCCGTTGATCAGCGACAGTAGGCCGGCAAATTCGGCAATGCCGGCCCGCTGGCTCTGCCATTGCGGCAGGTCCGTCAAGCCGAGCTCCTGCGCGAGCGAAGCCCGCACGGCCCCGGCCTTGTCGCCGAACTTTTCCAGCGTGCCCGCCGCGCCACCGAATTGCAGCGGAAAGCGCAGTTCTGTCAGCTTCTCGCGATAGCCCTCGAGCGGCGAGCGCCATGCCCGCAGCCGGTCGGCGACCATGATGGGGATGGCCGCCTGCATGCGCGTCCGGCCCATCAGCGGCAGGTTGCCGAAACTTGCCTCCAGTGCCGTAACGTGCGCATCGATAGCCACGAGACGGCCGGCAAAGAGGTATGCGACAGGCTTCAATCGCAGCATCAGGCTGCTATCGATCACGTCCTGGCTCGTCGCACCGATGTGCACGTGCGCCCCCGCATCACCCGCGGCAGCGCGAAGCTGGCGTACGAGTTCGGGCACAACCACGCCGTCGCGCGCCGTGGCATTGCGAAGTGCCGCAAGGTCGGGAGCGAACGAAGAGCATGCGCCGCTGATTGCCGCAGCGGCGCCGAGCGGAATGATGGCATGCGCCGCCTCTGCTTTCGCCAGCGCCGCCTCGAAGGCAAGCATGGCGCGGATATCCGCGTCAACTGAGAAATAGGCAGCCGTCTCCTCGTCGCCGAGAAGGCCAGAAAGAAAGGGGTGGTCGAAGACAGAGGCGCTCACAGCTAAATGTCCAGGAACACCGTCTCTCCGTCACCCTGAAGCCGGATGTCGAAAGTATAGGCTGATCCGTCCTTAGCCGCGATCAGCGTCGCGACGCGTTCGCGATGTTCGATCCGGGCGAGCAGCGGATCTGCCGCGTTGGCGTCGGTCTCCTCGGGGAAATACATCCGTGTATGCAGGCCGATATTGATGCCGCGGGCGACGATCCAGAAGGTGATGTGCGGTGCCATCTTCCGCCCGTCCTTGAACGGTACCTTGCTCGGCTTGACGGTTTCGAAGCTATAGACGCCGTCGTCGGCGCGGGTCGGGCAGCGGCCCCAGCCGGTGAAGTTCGGATCGGCGGTTCCGCGCATTTCCGCCGGGCTGTTGTAGAGACCGGCGCTGTCTGCCTGCCAGATCTCGACGACGGCATCGCGGACGAGCGCGCCTGCGCCGTCGAAGATGCGGCCGGTCACGGTGATCCGCTCGCCGAGCGTCTTGTCGTTGACCATCTTCGTTCCGAGGTCGTTCTCGTAAACGCCGCCGATGTCACAGAAATTCGGCGTCAGGCCGATGTGAACGTAGGGACCTGCCGTTTGCGACGGGGTTTCCTTCAGATAGCCGAGTTCCTGAGTCATCAGTTGCCCTCCAGCTTGTTTTCGAACATCGTCGAGCGGCGGCCGCGCAGCACGATATCGAACTTATAGGCGCGCGAATCCATAGGGATGGTGTTGCCCCAATCGAGCGGCGCGATCAGTTGCTCGATGGCCGCCTTGTCGGAGATCGTGCCGACGATCGGGCACTTCCAGATCATCGGATCGCCCTCGAAATACATCTGCGTGATCAGCCGCTGCGAAAAGCCGTGGCCGAAGATCGAGAAGTGGATATGGGCCGGGCGCCAGTCGTTGACGCCGTTCGGCCATGGATAGGCGCCCGGGCGAACGGTGCGGAAGAAATAGCGTCCTTCCTCATCGGTAATTGCCCGGCCGCAGCCGCCAAAGTTCGGGTCGATCGCCGCAAGATAGGTTTCCTTCTTGTGGCGGTAGCGTCCGCCGGCATTGGCCTGCCAGAATTCGACGAGCGCACCCGGCACCGGCCGGCCGCGTTCGTCGAGCACACGGCCATGCACGATGATGCGCTCGCCGATGGCGCTTTCACCGGGCTTGGCGAAGTTTTGGATCAGATCGTTGTCGAGTTCGCCAATCATCGAGTGGCCGAAGACGGGGCCGGTGATCTCCGAGATGGTGCCGTCGAGCGACAGCAGGGCGCGCTGCGGCGAACGCAGGATCGAGGTCTTGTAGCCGGGTGTGTAGGCCGGCGAATGCCAGGCGCGGTCGCGGGCGAAGAAGGCGCCGATCTCTGGCTTGCGGTTCGGTATATCGGTCATGGTTTCCTCTTATGCCGCCCTTTCGGCATCCATCTGTTCGAAGACCTGCTTGGCGATCTTGATCGCGTGATTGGCTGCAGGCACGCCCGCATAGATCGCCACATGCAGCAGCGCTTCACGGATATCCTCGCGCGTCGCGCCGGTATTGACGGTGGCGCGCACATGCATGGCAACCTCGTCATCCTGACCGAGAGCGGCAAGCAGAGCAATGGTCACGATCGAACGCTCGCGCTTGGTCAGCTCCGGCCGCGACCAGAGATGGCCCCAGGCCGCCTCCGTAATCAGCTCCTGAAATGGCCTGTCGAAGGCAGTCGAACTCGCCTCCGCTCGGTCGACATGGGCATCGCCGAGGACGGCGCGGCGGGTCGCCATACCCTGCCGATACCGCTCGGAAGGAAGCGAAGTGTCACTCATGGGCTCTTTTCTCCATGCAATGCGGAATCAATGAAGGCGCGGATGACGGCTGTGAGCGCCTCCGGCTGTTCGACGCAGGGGATATGACCAGCGTCGCGGATCACTTCGAAGCGGGCGTTCGGGATCAGTTGCGCGGTGGATTTCACCAGGTCCGGTGGCGTCGAACCGTCCTGATCGCCGACGATGCAGATCGTCGGAACAGCAATCCTTTTCGCGGCTTCGGTGTAGTCTGCATCACGGATCGCCTCGCAGGTCGCGAGATAACCCTCGACCGGCTGGCGCACGAGCATGTTTCTGTAGCCGTGGTAGGCAGTGTTTTCCGGACGCCGAAATGCCGGTGTGAACCAGAGTTTCATCACGCCGTCGACAATGCTGCCGATGCCGTTGTCGGCGACCGTCCCAATACGGGCGTTCCAGCCTTCGGCCGTGCCGATCTTGTGGGCCGTGTCGCAAAGAATGAGACCGCGCACAAGCTCCGGGTGTCTTTGATAAACCGCCTGGGCGATGAGGCCGCCCACTGAAAGGCCGCAGATGAAGGCCTGCTTCACCTCCAGCGTGTCGAGCAGACCGATCAGGTCGGAAGCATGATCCTCAATCGAATATGGCACCTGGCCGACATCGGAAAGACCGTGGCCGCGTTTGTCGTACAGCACGATCGCAAAATCGCCTGCCAGCCGCATGACCACATCCCGCCAGATGCGGAAATCCGTGCCGAGCGAATTGGCAAAGACGATGACCGGCTTGTCGGCAGGTCCGCCAATGATCTGGTAGTGAATGGCGATATCGTTGATATGGGCAAATTGCACAGCGACTTCCTCCAGAGATGAAATTGAATGTTTAATTCGGTTATGTAAAATGATCTTTTTTGGATTTCGAATAACTCGGAGGTTATGAGGTCGTGATCGATAGCCGAATTAAGCTCCGCCATTTGCAGGCCTTTGTCGAGGTCGCCCGCCAGAAAAGCGTGATGAAGGCCGCCAGGCTCATGCATGTCAGCCAGCCTGCCGTGACGAAGACAATCCGTGAGCTGGAGGAGGCGCTGGGTGTCAAGCTTTTCGAGCGCGACGGGCGGGGTATCAAGATCACGCGTTACGGCGAGGTGTTCCTGAGGCATGCAGGCACAGCATTAACCGCCGTCCGGCAAGGGCTCGACAGCGTGACCCACGAGCGCGTTGGGAATGCTCCCCTGATCCGCGTTGGCGCGCTTCCAACAGTGTCGACGCACATTATGCCACCTGCAATGAACCTGTTTCTCAAAGAGAATATCTGGAGCCGTATCAAGATCGTCACGGGCGAAAATGCGGTGCTCCTCGAGCAGCTTCGTGTCGGCGATCTCGACCTCGTCGTCGGGCGGCTTGCTGCGCCCGAAAAGATGGCCGGCTTTTCCTTTGAGCACCTTTATTCTGAGCAGGTGGTCTTCGCCGTGCGGGCAGGGCATCCTCTGCTGATTGCCAAGCAGCCGATCTTTTCGAGAATTGGTGACTATACGGTATTGATGCCAACCCAGGCATCGATCATCAGGCCTTTCGTAGAGAGCTTCTTGATTGCCAATGGTGTCGCCGATTTGCCGAACCAGATCGAGACAGTGTCGGATTCGTTCGGCCGGGCTTTCGTTCGCTCGAGCGAGGCAATTTGGATCATCTCGGCGGGCGTGGTGGCGACGGATATCGCCGACGGATTGCTCGGCATCCTTCCTATCGACACGAGCGAAACCAAGGGGCCGGTTGGCCTTACGATGCGCACGGAGCCCAACCCCTCACTGCCGATGTCGATCCTGATCCAGACGATCAGGGAAGCGGCCGCCAAAGTCTTCGTCTCCCCGGGCGTTTCCTCATGATCGAGAATCGCCGATGAAGCTCGCATAGAACTCATCGACGTTTCTGGCCTGCCGCATGGAAGCGAGGACGCCTTCCGATTGCAGGCGCCGTGCAATGGCGGCAAGCACGTTGAGGTATTCACCGCGATTGCTCTCGCCGAAAAGCAGCATGAAAGCGATATCCGTCGGTGCATCGTCTATGGCCTCGAAATCCAAGGGTTGCGCGAAGCGCACCAGGAGGCCGCGCGGGCTCGTCATGCCGGCGATTGCGGCATGCGGCACGGCGATGCCATTGCCGATACCGGTCGAGCCGAGGCTTTCGCGACTTTCCAGCGCCTGAAGGATGGTCTTTTCCTCAATACCGAACGCCTTGCCGGCTCTTTCGGCGAGATTCTGCAGCGCGCGCCATTTCGTGGGCACCGAAACGCCGACGAAAGTATGTTCCGGCCGGATGATATGTGCGAGATTCATGTTTTCCGTTGTCTATCGACGGGATGTGTGATGCCGGAATTCAATCCGGCTCTCTGAGCCGGTAGCCGACACCGGTCTCGGTGGTGATATATTGCGGCTGATCCGGGGTCTGCTCCACCTTTTGTCGCAGTTGCCGCACATATACCCGCAGATATTGAACGTCGGCAGCCGGTCCCCAGACCTGCTTCAAAAGGAATTGATGCGTCAACACCTTCCCGGCGTGCTGCGCAAGCACGCGAAGAATGTCGTATTCCTTCGGGGACAGCTTGATCTCCTTGTCGTCCACCTTGACGATCCGCTTGACGAGATCGATGGAAAGGCCCCCAGTCTGGAAGACCGCCTTTTCGCCCTGCTGCTGCAAGCGGTGGCGCAGTGCGACGCGGATGCGTGCTCCAAGCTCGTTGATGCCGAAAGGCTTGGTGACGTAATCGTCGGCCCCGGTCTCGAGCGCCTTTACGATGCCGGCCTCATCGGTGCGGCTGGAGAGAATGACGACGGGCACAGATAGGCCATCCTCCCGCCATTCCCGCAGCAGGTCGTGACCCGATTTGTCGGGAAGGCCAAGGTCCAGAACGATGAGGTCCGGGGCATCTTCCTTCACGGCTGCGTAGGCGCTTGTGGCGTTCGGCGCTTCATGCACCTCATAGCCTTGGGCGCTTAGGCCAACGCGAAGCAGTTTGCGTATCGGCGGCTCGTCGTCGACGACGAGAATTTTCACGGCTGAGCCGGTCATTTGAGTTCATCCAGTTTTGGAATGTCATGAGGTATCGGCAGACGGATGGTAAATACCGCGCCGGCGCGGTCCTTGCGGTTTCCGGCGACGATCGTTCCGCCCATCGCTTCGATGAAGCCGCGACAAATGGAAAGGCCGAGGCCCGTCCCGGCTCGCACCTGATCGCCCTTGCGGACGCGGTAGAAGGTGTCGAAGATGCGGGTGAGGTCGCCGGGCGGAATGCCGGGGCCTTCGTCGGCGATCTGAAAAACGACGGAACCCGAGTCGACCCAGCCCCCAACCCGGATCACCGTGTCTTCGGGCGCATATTTGCCGGCATTGTCGAGGAGGTTGAAGAGCGCCTGCTCGAAAAGCACCGGATCCACACGCACCATCGGTAAGTCGGCCGGAATGGTCACTTCGGTCCTGTGGTGTTTGAGGATCTTTGCCGCCCGCCTGAGGGCGCTGCCGACGATGTCACCCGGATAATGCAGGCCGTAGTTCGGCTCCATCGCTCCGGATTCGATTTTTGTCATGTCGAGCAGGTTGGCGATGAACCGGTTCAGGCGTTCTGACTCGTCGATCACCGTTGTCAGAAGATCGTTACGGTCTTCTGCCGGCATGGACTCGAAATAGTCGCGCAGCGTGCCGGATGCGCCGAGGATTGCAGCCAGCGGCGTTTTCAGGTCGTGGGAGATCGAAGTGAGCAGGGCGGAGCGTAGGCGATCGGCTTCCGCAGCGAGTCTGGCACGATCCACATCGGCGACGAGTTGAATGCGTTCGATCGCAAGCGCTGCCTGGTCGGCGAGCGCATCCAGCAGCCGTTGCTGTTCGGGCGTAAACAGCGGGCCATCGCGGCGGTCGCTATCGAGCCCGATCACGCCGACCGCTGTACGCCCGGTCCTAAGCGGCACATAAAGGCGTTTTGCGCCTGGCAACGTGTCAGCGCCGCGTCCGGCAGCATGATTGTGCTCCCAGGCCCAGCAGGCCGCGGCGATATCGGCATCGTCCAGCGTATCATCCGGCGGATATCCGGCCTTGACCGCGATCGTATCGTCCTCAGGCAGAAGCAGGACAACGCGAACCTTGAGCATCGAGGCAATCTGGAAGGCCGTTGCCCAAAGCACGTCATCAAGCGTGCCGGTGCTCGCGAGCTTGCGGGAAAAAATATAAAGATCCTCGGTCGTGCGCGCGCGCTGACGGGCAGCGGCGGCCTGACGCTGTACGGTTGCGGTCAGGTTGCTCGCAACTACCGCCACGCCGATGAAGAAGAAAAAGGCGATCACGCTCTCGGGATCCCTGATCGTCAGCGTGAAACGCGGCGGCAGGAAGAAGAAATTGAAGGCGAATGCGCCGAGAAGGCAGCTGTAGAGCGCGGGCCGCAGGCCATGGATAACGGCAGAGGTGAGCACCGCCATCAGGAAAACGAGAGCAAGGTTGCGGACATCGAGCACCTGATCGAGCACGGTGCTGACGGCGAGCGCAATGACAACGTAGGCCGTTGCGAGCACATAGCTTCGAATGTTGAACGTCGAGACAGCCGGCGCCGGTTTGACGCCCCGAGCCGCTTCACCCTCTTTTTCGTTGCCGGACATGACATGAACGCTGATATCGCCGGCATGCCGGATCAGTTCATCAACCGGCGAAGGCCAAAGCCATTGCCGCCATGTTTGTTTCTCAGGCGATCCGATGACGATATGTGTGACATTGTTGGAAGTTGCGTGGCGAAGCAGTTCCTCGGCAACCTGCCTGCCGGGAAGGGTCAGCGCTTCGCCGCCGAGCTGTTCGGCGAGCCGCAGCGTCGCCGCGATCGTATCCCGCTGCTCTTCCGTCAGGCCGATCGAGCGGGTGGTTTCGATGTAGACGGCAGACCATGGGGCGCGCAGTCGCGAGGCCATACGCTTGGCATAGCGGACGAGCGAGGCACAGCGAGGACGGTGGTCGATTGCCACCAGCACACGCTCACCTGCCGCCCATGGCCCGGAGATCGCGTGCGCCTGCATATGGCTCACGAGCTGGTCGTCGACGCGCTGCGCGGTCCTGCGCAGTGCGAGCTCGCGAAGCGCTGTCAGGTTGCCGGGCTTGAAATAGTTGGTTAACGCGCGTTGAGCCGTCTGTGGCACGTAAACCTTACCGTCGTGCAGGCGCTTGATCAGGTCATCCGGTGTCAGATCAATGATCTCGACATCGTCCGCCACGTCGATGATCGAATCCGGCACCGTCTCGCGCACATGGATCCGGGTAATCTGGGAGACGACGTCGTTCAGGCTCTCCACGTGCTGGATGTTCAGCGTCGTATAGACATCGATACCGCGTTCCAGCAGCTCCTGGACATCGAGATAGCGCTTCGGATGCCGGCTGCCTTCTGCGTTCGTGTGGGCGAGCTCATCGACCAGAACGAGGTCAGGCTTGCGGGCAAGGATGGCATCGAGGTCCATTTCCTCCAGCGCCCGGCCTTTGTAGTTGACCGCGACGCGCGGGATGATCTCGAAGCCATCGAGCAAAGCCTGCGTCTCCTTGCGGCCGTGCGTCTCGACGACCCCGACAACAACGTCGACGCCATCCGCAAGTTTCGCGCGGCCGGAGCAGAGCATTTCGTAGGTTTTGCCTACGCCGGGCGCGGCACCCAGAAATATTTTCAACCGGCCGCGCATTTCGGCGCGCGCTTTCTCGAGAAGCGCGTCGGGCGAGGGCCTGGCGGCCTGATCGCTTCTGTCGTCCGGCATTCGCGTAATCTTTCTTTATCAGCAAGGCCCCGGAACGCCCGCAAGCGCTCCGGGGCCTTCAGCTTCACTGAGTCATAGAAGCATCGAGGGACTGGTTCAATGCCAGAACATTGACGGTGGGCTCGCCCAGAATGCCGAGCTCGCGAGAGCGGATAGCGCCGTCAACCAAAGCCTTCACCGCAGTCTCGTCCATGTTGCGAGCCTTGGCGACGCGCGGCACCTGGAAGTAGGCGGCTTCCGGCGAGATATCCGGATCAAGCCCGCTGCCGGAGGCCGTTACCAGATCGATCGGGACCTCGGCATTCGGGTTCGTCGCCTTTGCGGCTTCGTAGTCAGTCTTCACGCGGTCGAGAAGCTTCTGGCTGGTCGGACCAAGGTTCGAACCGCTGGAGCTTGCTGCATTGTATCCGTCGCCCGCCGCCGAAGGCCGGCCATGAAAATACTTGTCGCTCGTGAAAGCTTGGCCGATCAGCGTCGAGCCGATCACCTGGCCGTCCTTTTCCAAGAGGCTGCCGTTCGCTTGTGTCGGGAAGAGCGTCTGAGCGATGCCGGTCATGGCGAGCGGGTAGAGAAGGCCGGTGATAGCCGTGGTGGCAACGATCATGACGATTGCCGGACGAAGTTCTTTCAACATGATTTCAACTCCTTAGGCGAGACCGATGGCCGTGATGACCATGTCGATCGCCTTGATGCCGATGAACGGGACGATGATGCCGCCGACACCGTAGATGAGCAGATTGCGGGACAAGAGCGCGCCGGCGCCGATAGCCCGGTATTTAACACCCTTCAGCGACAGCGGGATCAGCGCGATGATGATCAGCGCGTTGAAGATGATCGCCGAAAGGATGGCGCTCTGCGGCGTTGCGAGCCCCATGATGTTCAGCACGCCGAGCTGCGGATAGAAGGTCAGGAACATCGCCGGGATGATGGCGAAGTACTTGGCGATGTCGTTGGCGATCGAGAAGGTCGTCAGGGCGCCGCGAGTCATAAGCAACTGCTTGCCGATCTCGACGATCTCGATGAGCTTCGTCGGGTCCGAGTCGAGGTCGACCATGTTGCCGGCTTCGCGGGCAGCGACCGTGCCGGTGTTCATGGCGACGCCGACATCGGCCTGGGCGAGGGCGGGGGCGTCGTTCGTACCGTCGCCGCACATGGCGACGAGCTTGCCCTTCGCCTGCTCCTCGCGGATCAGCGACAGCTTGTTCTCGGGCGTCGCCTGGGCGAGGAAGTCGTCCACGCCCGCTTCGGCGGCGATGGCGGCTGCCGTCATCGGATTGTCGCCGGTGATCATGACGGTGCGGATACCCATGCGGCGCAGCTCGGAGAAGCGCTCGCGGATGCCGCCCTTGACGATGTCCTTGAGCTGGATGACGCCAAGCAGGCGGCCGTCGCGGGCGACCGCAAGCGGCGTACCGCCAGCCTTGGCGATTTCATCTGAGATCGCCTGCAGTTCCCTGATGACATCGCTGTCCGTCCGCATGGCCACGACAGCATTGCCCGAAACAGACGTGGGGCCGGAATTGACATAGGTGAGAACAGCGTCAACTGCGCCCTTGCGGATCGACGAACCTTCGACATCGACGCCGCTCATGCGAGTCTGGGCCGTGAAGGGCACGAAATGGGCCTTCAGGTTCGCCATCTCACGGCCGCGGATCGCATATTTCTCCTTGGCGAGCACGACGATCGAACGGCCTTCCGGCGTTTCGTCGGCGAGTGAGGCGAGCTGAGCTGCGTCGGCAAGCTCCTGCTCGGACACGCCGTGGACCGGACGGAAGGAGGTCGCCTGACGGTTGCCGAGGGTGATCGTACCGGTCTTGTCGAGCAGCAGCGTGTCGACGTCGCCTGCAGCTTCGACGGCGCGGCCGGACATGGCGAGGACGTTGAAGCGGACGAGACGGTCCATGCCTGCGATGCCGATGGCCGAGAGGAGGGCGCCGATCGTGGTCGGAATCAGCGTCACGAAGAGGGCGACAAGGACGATGATCGGGATCGAGCCGCCGGCATAGGACGCAAAGCTTGGGATCGTGGCCGTGGCGAGCACGAAGATCAGCGTCATACCTGCGAGCAGGATGTTGAGCGCGATTTCGTTCGGCGTCTTTTGGCGTTCCGCACCTTCGACGAGCGCAATCATGCGATCGAGGAACGTCGAACCGGCGGCCGCCGTGATGCGCACGCGGATCCAGTCGGAGAGCACCTGCGTGCCGCCGGTGACAGCCGAGCGGTCGCCACCGGATTCGCGGATGACTGGGGCGGATTCGCCGGTGATGGCGGCTTCATTCACTGAGGCGACGCCCTCGACGACTTCGCCGTCGGACGGGATGATGTCGCCGGCCTCGACAAGGACCAGATCGCCGACCTTCAGGCTCGTTCCCGGCACGAGGCGATAGCCGCTGGCGTTGTTGGCGCTGAGCAGCTTGGCCTGCGTCTCCGTGCGGGCCTTGCGCAGCGAGTCGGCCTGTGCCTTGCCGCGACCCTCGGCGACAGCTTCCGCGAAGTTCGCAAAGAGCACAGTGAACCAGAGCCAAAGATTGATCTGGAAGGAGAAGCCGAGATTTCCGCCGCCGGTTACGAGGTCGCGGATGAAGAGGACGGTCGTGAGCGCCGAGACGGTGGCCACGACGAACATGACCGGGTTCTTGGAAAGCGTGCGCGGGTTCAGCTTCTTGAAAGCGGCGCCCACGGCCGGAATGAGGATGCGAGAATCCATGATGCTCGCGGATTTTGCCTGGCTCATAAGAGACTCCAGCTTGAAACGAGGTGAGGCGACCGGCTTTCCGGTCAGCCGTGTAAAATTCTGAGGGCGGCGAGGATGACGAGGATGCCGGCCATCATCACCAGGATGATGTCAGTGCCCCGTGCCAGGCGCTCTCGCTCACGTCCCGGCGAACCGGGACGTGAGTTGAAGGACTTTCGAAGTCTGTGACGAAGGATCATGACATCACCTCAGAAGGTTTTGCCGGTAATCATCATCAGGTGCTCGATAACCGGGCCGAGGGCCAGTGCCGGGAAGAAGGTCAGGCCGCCGACGATCAGGATCGTGCCGCTCAGGAGGCCGACGAAGAGCAAGCTGTCCGTCGGGAAGGTGCCTGCCGAAGCGGGAACCGTCTTCTTGGTAACCAGGGAGCCTGCGATCGCAAGCGCCGGAATGATGACCAGGAAGCGGCCCATCAGCATGCCGAGACCAAGCGTGATATTGTACCAGGGGGTGTTACCCGTCAGGCCACCGAAAGCCGAGCCGTTGTTCGCCGCAGCGGACGTATAGGCATAGAGAATTTCGGAGAAGCCGTGCGGACCCGCCGTGCCGATCGAGGCAACGGCTGACGGAAGCACCGAGGCAATTGCCGTGAAGACCAGCATCGCCAAGGGCAGGCAGAGAATGGCAAGAACAGCCATCTTCATTTCCTTGGCCTCGATCTTCTTGCCGAGATATTCCGGCGTGCGGCCGACCATGAGGCCTGCCACGAAAACCGCAACGACGATGAAGAGCAGGATGCCGTAGAAGCCCGCGCCAACGCCGCCGACGATGACTTCGCCGAGCTGCATATTGATCATGGGGATCAGGCCGCCGAGCGCCGTGAAGCTGCCGTGCATGGCGTTGACCGCGCCGCAGGAAGCGGCCGTGGTGATCACCGCAAAGAGCGAGGACATGGCGACGCCGAAGCGGACTTCCTTGCCTTCCATATTGCCGCCCTGCAGGCCGAAGGCATGCATCAGCGGGTTGCCCGCAGCTTCAGCCCAGTAGGTGACGGTAACGCCGACGATGAACAGGAGGCCCATCGTGGCGAAGATCGCCCATCCCTGGCGCTGGTTGCCTACCATGCGGCCGAAGACGTTGGTGAAGGCGGCACCGATCGCGAAGATCGACAACATCTGGAGCATGTTCGAGATGTTGTCGGGGTTCTCAAACGGGTGCGCGGAGTTGGCGTTGAAGAAGCCGCCGCCATTGGTGCCGAGCATCTTGATGGCAAGCTGCGAGGCAACCGGGCCGACAGCGATCGTCTGCTTGGCGCCTTCCAACGTCGTCGCGTCGACATAGGGGCCGAGCGTCTGCGGCACGCCGAGATAGACGTAAACGAGCGTGAGCACGATGCAGATCGGCAGAAGGACGTAGAGCGTCGCGCGGATCATATCGACCCAGAAATTGCCGATCGCCTTACCAGAGGCGCGCGAGAAAGCGCGGATCAGGCCAATGGCGATCGCCATGCCGGTCGCGGCGGAGACGAAGTTCTGCACGGTCAGCCCGGCCATCTGCGTGAGATAGGACATCGTGCTTTCGCCGCCATAGTTCTGCCAGTTGGTGTTGGCAACGAAGCTGATGGCGGTGTTGAAGGAAAGCTCAGGCCCAACGGCAGGCATACCCGCCGGGTTATAGGGCAAGCCTGCCTGGAGACGCATCAAAGCGTAGAGTACGATGACGCCGAGCAGGTTGAACATCAGCATGGCGAAGGCATAGGAGGTCCAATGCTGTTCTTCGCGCTCGCTGGTGCCCGCAATCGCATAAAGCCCCCGTTCGATCGGAACGAGGACCGGTGAGAGGAATGTGCGCTCGCCTGAAAAGACACGCGTCATGTAACCGCCGAGCGGTTTGACGAGCGCGATGAGGATTCCGCAGTAAAGCAGAATCTGAAGCCATCCGTTGAGGGTCATGGGAAGTAACTTTCAATACCCGGTTGCTTCTGCGTTAGAAGCGCTCGGGGCGAATGAGAGCGTAGGTGAGGTAGACGGTCAGGAACACCGTCACTGCACCGCTTAAGATATAATCGAGCGTCATGATGTTTCTCCTCAGAGCCTGTCGCAGGCGCTGGTGTAGGCAAAGCACAATGCGAAGAATACGACGGCGATACCGAGTAAAATGATGTCCATCATCGATCTTGACTCCTGTTGTTCTTCTTTGGAGTCAGACAAGACAAAGGGTGCCGGCTTGGGAGACGGCACCTTTTATGCTTTCTGGCTGGAGACGATCTTGGTGATCTCTCATGCATTAATATGCGGCCGGACTGCATAAAGGTTCGAGAGGGGCCGGAAGGCTTCAATATAAAAATCTTATAAGTGTTATCATGCGTTAATTTTCAATATATGCTTGAAATAGATGAAAGCGATTGAAGGCTAATCCGGGTGGAATAGCCGGGCGATATTCACTCCATCCAACAATCGGAGTTATCGCAGTGCCCAACACAACTGAAAATCTTTCCGGCAAGACGGCGCTCGTGACGGGCGGCTCGCGCTCCATCGGTGCGGCCATCGCAAAGCGTCTTGCTGCAGATGGCGCCTCGGTCGCGCTCACCTATAGCGCCTCGCCGGACAAGGCCGCCGCTGTCGTCAAGGAAATCGAGGATGCCGGTGGCCGTGCCATCGCCATCAAGGCCGATGCCGGCGATCCGGCTGCCGTCCGCGCCGCGGTGTCCCAGACCGAAGAGACGTTCGGCTCGCTCGACATCCTCGTCAACAATGCCGGCATCGCTCTTGGCGGTCCGATCGAGGACATCAAGTTCGAGGACTATGAGCGCATGATCGCCGTCAATGTCACCGGGGTGTTCGTGGCAACCCAGGAAGCAGCCCGCAGGATGAAGCCGGGTGGCCGCATCATCCATATCGGCTCGTCGATGTTCCGTTACGCCGCCTTCCCGACCGCATCGCTTTACACGCTGACCAAAGGCGCGGTGGCCGGCTTCAACCGCAGCCTCGTGCGCGACCTCGGCCCGAAGGCATCACCGTCAACACCGTTCACCCCGGCCCGACCGACACCGACATGAACCCCGATGGCGGTCCGGTCTCGAAGATCGTCGGTCCCGGCATGGCGATCGGCCGTTACGGCAAGGACTACGAGATCGCCAGCGTCGTCGCCTACCTCGCCAGCCCCGAAGCAGCGTTCATCACCGGCGCGGATATCGTCGCCGACGGCGGCTTCACCGCCTGACCCTTCATTTCAAGGAGAATGACAATGTCCATCGGCATCATTGGCGCCGGCAATATCGGCGCCGCCTTCGCGCGTGCGCTCGCCCAAGCCAACATTCCTGCCACGATCGCCAATAGCCGCGGTCCCACTTCACTTGCAAGTCTCGTGCATGAGCTCTCGCCTTGGATCAAGGCGGGCACCATCGAGGAAGCCGCGAACTCCGATATGGTCCTCGTTGCGGTTCCCTGGTCGAAGCTGCCGAAGGCGCTCGCCGGCCTGCCTGACTGGAATGGCCGTATCGTCATAGATGCGAACAATCCGATCGAGGCGCCGCTCTTCAGGCCGGCGGGGCTGAATGGCAGGCTCTCTAGCGAGATCTTCGCCGATCTCGTATCAGGCGCACGCGTCGTGAAGGCGTTCAACCATCTGCTGCCGGCCCTCGTTTCCGGCGATCCGCAGGCCGAAGGCGGCAAGCGTGTGCTCTTCTATTCCGGCGATGATGCCGCAGCGAAGGCCGAAGTCGGCGCGCTGATCGAGAAGCTCGGTTTCTTCGGCATCGACCTCGGGCCGATCGCCGTCGGCGGCAGCCTGGTTCAGTTTCCGGGTGGCCCGCTGCCGGCTTTGAACCTCGTCAAGTTCGGCTGAGCATTTCATCGCATAATGAGCAAAAGCCTCCGCAATCCTGTTGAATTGCGGAGGCGTCGGGTTTTATAGTCGGCCAACGCGTCCCCCAATGAGTGGCGGACAAGGCATCAGAGAGGAACCCGACAATGACCAAGGTCCATGCGCTGGTATTGGAGCGTCAGCATGAGCTCGCGCTTCGCGATATCGATCTGCCGCTGGAAACCGGACCAGGTCAGGTGAAGATCAGGATCCACACTGTCGGGGTCTGCGGTTCGGACGTGCATTACTATACCCATGGCAAAATTGGGCCGTTCGTCGTCAACGAGCCGATGGTGCTTGGACACGAGGCAGCGGGGACGGTGGTCGAAGTCGGCGAAGGCGTGACGCATCTGAAAATAGGCGACCGCGTCTGCATGGAGCCCGGCATTCCCGACCCGAATTCAAAGGCAAGCCGTCTTGGCATGTACAATGTCGATCCTGCCGTCACCTTCTGGGCGACGCCGCCGGTCCATGGTGTGCTGACGGCCGAGGTCGTGCATCCGGCCAACTACACCTTCAAGCTCCCGGACAATGTAAGCTTTGCAGAAGGCGCAATGGTCGAGCCTTTTGCCGTCGGCATGCAGGCAGCAGCAAAGGCTAGGATCGCGCCTGGCGATACCGCCGTCGTGCTCGGCGCCGGCCCGATCGGCACAATGGTGGCGATCGCCGCGCTCGCCGGCGGCTGCGCGCGAGCGATCGTCGCCGATCTTGCCCAGCCGAAGCTCGATATCGCCACCCAGTATCAGGGCGTCATCCCGGTCAATATCCGCGAGAAGAACCTGACCGAGGAAGTGTTGCGCCTGACCGACGGCTGGGGTGCTGACGTCGTGTTCGAATGCTCCGGATCGCCGAAGGCCTGGGAAACGATCATGGCATTGCCGCGCCCAGGGGGCGTCATTGTTGCTGTCGGCCTGCCGGTCAATCCGGTCGGCTTCGATGTTTCGACCGCATCGACCAGGGAAATCCGCATCGAGACGGTCTTCCGCTATGCACACCAGTACGAGCGGGCGATTGCTCTGCTCGGCTCCGGCCGTGTCGACCTGAAGCCGCTGATCTCCCAGACGTTCAAGTTCGAGGACTCGATCAAAGCCTTCGACCGCGCGGTCGAGGCACGGCCAACGGACGTGAAGCTGCAGATCGTGATAGACTAAGGCGCCCTAGGGGACCCGATGCCGGGTTTCATCTTGCGAAACGCGAAAGCCGTGCCTGCAACGACAGCCGCGGCTCCGAGCGCAATGAGCAGGTGGTGGTGCAGCGGGAGGTGGCCCAGCATCTGCTGGATGCCGTGCCCGAAGATATAGCCCAACGCTGTGAACAATTGCCCCCAGACCAGCGCCGCCGCGATGTTCAGAACGAGGAATTTCCGTGTCGGGATGCGCGTCGTACCGATGACGATGGGGCTGATCGTCCGCAATCCGACGAGGAAGCGGAACGCGAAGATGAAGCCGGTCGGATATTTTTCGAGAAGCTGTGTCACCCGCGCTAACGCGGGCTTTTCCATCAGCCGGCGAACGAAACCCCAATGAGAGGCATAACGCCCGGCGAAGAACCATACTTGGTCGCCGGCGAACGAACCGGCCGCTGCCGCCATCGACGCAGTCCAGTATGTCAGAAGCCCGCGATGCGAGATGACGCCGCCGAGGAATGCGGCGGTTTCGCCTTCAAAGGCGGTACCGAGGAATATCGCCAGCAGACCGTAATTCTCGATCAGGAGTTCGATGGACACCCACTAGGCCTCCAGCCTTTCAGGATCCAGGCTTCCGCGGCATCATTGCCATCTCAGACCGGCTTCAAATCCCCAAGCACCGTTGGAATGAGTTCCGAAACGGTCGGATGGATCGGCACAGCCCATTGCAGGGCAGGGTAGGTGGTGCCGGCGTTCATGGCATCGATGATGCCGTGGATCACCTCGTCGCCTTCGATGCCCAGGATGGCAGCGCCGAGGACCTGCTTGGTCTCGGCATCGGCGATGATCTTCATGAAACCCTGGGTCTCGCCGCGTTCATTGGCGCGGCCGACGCGGCTCATGGGACGGGTGGAGATCATGATCTTCTTGCCGGAGCGGCGCGCCTCCTTCTCCGTCACGCCGACACGGCCGAGCGGCGGATCGATGTAGAGCGCGTATGCGGGAATGCGGCTGCTCACCTTCCGGTCAGCCCCATCCAGCAAGTTAGCCGCGACGATCTCGAAGTCATTATAGGATGTATGCGTGAAGGCGCCGCGGCCGTTGCAATCACCGAGCGCGTAGATGCCTTCGACGTTCGTCATCAGCTTGTCGTCGACTGTGATGTAGCCGCGCGTGTCTGTCGCAACGCCGGCAACGTCGAGACCAAGATCGTCCGTGTTCGGTTTGCGGCCGGTCGCGATCAGCACATGGCTTGCGTCGATTTCCGGTTTTCCGGAGCTAACCGTCACGGCAATTCCGCCGTCCTTCGCGGCGAAGGCAATCCCGTCGGCATTGGTATGAACGGCGATACCCTCTGCGCGCAGAACGTCCTCGATCGCGTTGGAGATGTCTTCATCCTCGCGGGAGGCGAGTTTCGGTCCGCGCTCGAGAACGGTGACCTCGGCGCCGAAGCGGCGGTACATCTGGGCGAATTCGAGACCGATATAGCTGCCGCCGACGACGACCAGGTGGCGCGGCAGCGTGTCGAGATCGATGATCGACGTGCTGGTGAGATAGCCGATGTCGTCGACGCCTGGAAAATCCGGAACGACCGGGCGAGCCCCAACGTTCAGAAAGATTTGCGGCGCTGTCAGCGTCTCGCCGTTGACGGCGATCGTTTTCGGGCCGGTGAATTTGGCCTGGCCGTAGACGACATCCATCGTTTTCATGCTGCCGAGCCAATCGATCAGGCCGTTGCGAGCGTCCATGATGACGGTTTTGGCACGCTTGCGAACGACCTGCATGTCGATTTCAATCCCGCCGGCGATCTTCACGCCGTAGTCGCCGCCGCGACGGGCGACGTGGGCGGCGCGGGCGCTGGCAACCAGCGTCTTCGTCGGCATGCAGCCGGCATTGACGCAAGTGCCGCCAAGATACTTGCGTTCGATCAGCGCAACCTTCATGCCCTTCTCGGCCATGCGGGCCGCGAGAAAGGGGCCGGATTGACCTGCCCCGACGAAAATCGCGTCATAGGTTTTCATGGCACTGCCCCCACGATCAACAACGCGCCGCCGACGGCGACGATATCCTCGATAAGCGCCGCCGGCAAATCCTTGCCGAAGACACTGGCGAGCTTGCCGCGGGCAGCTGCGCCACCGAGCGTCCCTGCAATAGCGCCGACGATACCCGCGATGAGACCGGCAACCAGAGAACCGCCGGAAGCCGCGATGGTGGCGCCGGCCAGAGCTCCCATGATGATACGCGCTCCGAACTGTATCGGCATCTTACGGCTCGGCGTTGTCGGCAGCTGATCACTGATCAATTCGAGGACGGCAAGCAGCGTGAAGATCCACGGCGTCCATTGATAGCCCATGAAGGCGAGAGGAGTCTGAGAGACGTCGAACCAGCCAAGTGTTGCGCCCCAGGCGACGGCGGCAGGTGCGGTCATGGCCCTGAGGCCGGTAATAATTCCGGTCAAAAATGCAAGGAATAGAAGCATCTACGAACCCCCGACCTGTGCCGTTGCGGCGTTCGCAGCGTGGCACAATCTCCGAAGGGTTTCAATTCGCTCCCGGTGACTCGTTAGCGAGTTGCGAATGGGGCCCACAAAGGGGTCAGCGATCGGTGGATCAGGTCGTGATCTGCAGCAGCAGGCCTTAGTTCGTGAAGGCCTGTATTCCCGTAATGGCGCGGCCGAGAATGAGGGCGTGGATGTCGTGGGTGCCCTCGTAGGTGTTGACCACTTCGAGGTTGACGAGGTGGCGGGCGACGCCGAACTCGTCGGAGATGCCGTTGCCGCCGAGCATGTCGCGGGCGGCGCGGGCGATCTCGAGCGCCTTGCCGCAGGAGTTGCGCTTGAGGATCGAGGTCAGCTCCACCGGCGGATGGCCTTCTTCCTTCATGCGGCCGAGCCTCAGGCAGCCCTGCAGGCCGAGCGTAATCTCGGTTGCCATGTCGGCAAGCTTCTTCTGGATCAGCTGGTTGGCGGCCAGCGGCCGGTTGAACTGCTTGCGGTCGAGCACATATTGCCGCGCCGTCGCATAGCAGGCTTCGGCGGCCCCCAGCGCCCCCCAGGCAATGCCGAAGCGGGCGGAGTTCAGGCAGCTGAACGGACCCTTGAGGCCCGACACGTTGGGCAAGAGGTTCTCTTCCGGCACGAAGACATTATCCATCACCACCTCGCCGGTGATCGAGGCGCGCAGCCCGACCTTGCCGTGGATGGCGGGGGCCGACAGCCCCTTCCAGCCCTTTTCCAGGATGAAACCGCGGATCACGCCGTCCTCGGTCTTGGCCCAGACGACGAAGACGTCGGCGATCGGCGAATTGGAGATCCAGGTCTTGACGCCGGTGAGATGATAGCCGCCGTCAGCCTTCCGTGCGCGCGTCACCATCGAGCCCGGATCGGAGCCGTGGTCCGGCTCGGTGAGCCCGAAGCAGCCGATCCATTCGCCGGTGGCGAGCTTGGGCAGGTATTTCTGCTTCTGCGCTTCCGAACCGAAGGCATCGATCGGCACCATGACGAGCGAGGATTGCACGCTCATCATCGAGCGGTAGCCGCTGTCGACGCGCTCCACTTCGCGGGCGATCAGCCCGTAGGCGACATAGCCGAGGCCGGCACCGCCATATTCCGGGTCAATCGTCGGGCCGAGCAGCCCGAGCTCGCCCATTTCGCGGAAGATATCAGGATCGGTCTTTTCGTGGCGGAAGGCTTCGAGAACGCGGGGGGGCGAGCTTTTCCTGCGCATAGGCGTGTGCGGTATTCTGCACCATGCGCTCCTCGTCCGTCAGCTGCTCGACCAGCCGGAACGGGTCGGCCCAGTCGAAGATCTCGCGGG
>NZ_JBNDHT010000077.1:0-31255 GCF_056755115.1 Rhizobium sp. SVR5-2C
TTCGCCGCCATCATCCGCAAGGTCTCTGAGCATGTGCAGCTGGGCGGCTCAGCGAAACTGACCTTCGAAGTGAGCGATGGCGTGCAGCCAATGCAGCTTTATTGCGCTTCGACCCCCGTTGTCTGTGACGGCGCGGTGCATGTCGAACTTGCGCCGCGTGCCGCAAGCTGCAAGCCGCGTGACCGGTGGTTGGCGGAACAGGCCCAGGTTGCCGCCTGCTGCGGACCGGCGACCGGTGCGAAATGCTGCGCCTAGTCGCGATGACCGTCATGGGCCCGCGAGGCCATGACGCGACCGCAGGGTCATCTACCGTCACCCGCCACGTTGGGCCAGACACCCGCTAGAAGCTGGCTGACGATCATGCAGATAGTGGTAGCCGTCAAGGCGGCGGCTCCATAACCAATTACAATCCAGAAGCAGCGTATCAAGACTCGCAAGACCGCACCCCATGGTTGTTCAAAGTCTGGACGCAACATGCGCTGGATTGATGAAGATGGTCTTGAAACGAGATGCAACATTTTATTGTCCGGTTTGGGCCGAAACCCGACCTCCTCGCTACTTCTCGTCTTTGGCTCCGATCTAATTCCTTAAATCGAAGTAAAAGCGCGTAGCTGCCTTAGTCGACTGGTCGAGGATATCGAAGAAATAGGGCTGTTCACGACGCGGTCGGGCCATGTACTCGGTGTATTCGCAGTTCCAGCCATCCCGATGGACCCATGTGATCCCATCGCGCTCCACCTTGATACGATCATTGTCGGCGAAACCGCCAGGCGGCCGCCGGCCTCCCCGGCAGTCTTTCACCGTGCGCGTGCAACGCGACAATTCAGAGTGAGAAAAGCCGCCGTTTGCTTCGCCTTCCGTCGCCGACCATCCAGCCGGGCAATCCGCAAAGGCCTCAAAACCAGGTTTTCCTGCACCACCCTCCGGGCATGTCGGCCAGGAAAAGCCGGACTTTTTCATCGCCGAGATCAGGCGATCCATTGGCGGACGGCATCCCGGCACACCGTGCCAGGAGGGATTGGATGAGGCGGCGCAGAGGAGTACTTCGCATCCCCATTCATCAGCCAGTGCTATGTGAGGAAAGATCGAGATCAGGAGGGCAAATATCGCAAGGAGAATGTGTTTCATGGCTTCGGTCTCCCAGGTGAGGGTTAGCGATCGGTGCGGCTCGGCAAGCGCCTTGCGTCAGCGAATGGCGGAGAAATATCCAATCTCCGTTCACGCAGAAGATTGTAATCCGCGACGGGTCGCCGGCTCGCCGTGCGGTCGACGGCCCATGCGCGCCACTCATTCATGTCGAGGACATACGTGGCCCACATACCGTAACGAACGGCCATGGCCTGCTTTTCAGCTGCCAGGTACGCGCTGTCGAGGATCACGTCGGGAACGCTCCTTGCCCAACCGACCCTCAAAAGCTCGAGCGCCAGATCATGACCACCAACGCAACAGCGCCCAACGAGGAAGCGGCCCCTGCCTTCGGCCCGGCACTCGACCCGTTTGTGCTGCACCGCCCTCTTCAGCCAGGCTTTGGCGAATGACCCACACGGCACCGGCTTCAACCGACCCTCAATCGCGGATGCTGTGTCCGGATCAAAGGCCCACTGCGGCAATTCGCACACGTCGATGCCAACGAGCCTGACTTGGAACCCGTACTGAGCGAACCAAAGCGTTCGGCCGTCCACGACAGATACCCTGCCGACAATTCTGGAAGGGGCGGGAGATGGTGCTGGTGAGCGAAATACGGCAGGCCGGGAGGCAGGAAGGTCGGCGCTGCGCCCAGCAGCAGTGCCGAGAATGAGGGATGCCAGCAAGAGAGCGGACGCTTTCAGCAGGGTCATAGCTACGGCCCCCTCGCCCGTGTCGCGGCTCTTCCATGGGCAAGCGACGGATGCTGAACATCGGCAAGCCGCCAGAGGCCGGACTTGGATTCTCTCGCCTTCTGCTCTGCAACCGCATAAGCCGGGTTGGCAGGCAGCCCGTTCTGGTCAAGTGCTGCGAAGGCATAGCCACGACTGATCAGAGCTGTTCCGAGATCTATCCTTTGATCGCCGACGGCGGCCGAGCAAACCACGTAGGACAGTTCGGGCGTTGTCGCCACCGGTGCGCAGCGTAGGCCCGCATCCTTGATGAAGGCAGCAAGGAACACCATCGATGCCTCACCACAATCGAGACGCAGAACGGCAGCATTTGTGAAAAAGGTTCCGCGCATCCACGACTGGACACCGAAGAGCCGATAGCGACTTTTTCCGTCAATCCAGGTATCTCCAGTGACCAATGTCACGCCGGGATGCAGTTCAATTTCGCGAGCGGGAGCGGCCAAGGCAGTGCCGACGCATAGCATGATCAAGAGTGCCACGGTCCCCTCTCGCATCATGGCTGTGTCCTCGGATCCGCCCACATGCCGAATCCCTGGCGACCGATCTTCTCAGCCTCCGCCAGGTCCGGCCGCATCAGCGACCCATCCGGTTTTTTCGCTAAACGGACGGCACCAAGCGACAGCAACTGCTCTTCGAAATTGTCGATACTGTCGAGCGATCCTGGGAAATTGTAGTAGCCGAAGCACGTCACGTCCTGTGTTGCCGCATTCTCCTCGGAAAGAAATGCCCGGCAGAGGATGACTATCGCAGATTTGAGAAGGATCTGTAGCTGCTGCTGCCCGAAGTCTTGGCAGCTCCCGGAGAAATTTTCCTTCCGGTTGACCATCTCTCCCTGGCAGGGTTCCAGACCGTAGAGATGCAAGGTGGTCTTGCCGTCGACGCTGATGTCGTTCGGCGAACTGGCATGAAACCCACTGGCTGAAGCATATCCCTTGCGAGATACGACCGTCTTGCTCCCGCCGTAATACTCGACGACCAGCACCGTTTTTTCTGGCGCGGCAAGAGACGTGATGTAGGCGGGATCGATAGGGCCGGCAGCAAGGGCACCAGACACGAGCGCGGGCCCCACCGCAAGCAGTGTCGCGATCGAGACTTTCGTTCTTCGGACCAAACGAGTTCGTGACATCCCCCTGTCCTTATCAACACCACCGATTAGCCTTTTTTCGATATTCAAGACTATAACAGTTCATTTTCCGAATTGACAATAAGCAATTTTTGATATCGTTTGGCCGCAGAAAACCGCATGGGTAGTCTGATGGCCAGCAAGCACCAGATAACTTTGATTGCGACGGCGGCGTGCCTGTATTCACTTGCGGCACAAGCTCAAAGCTATGATAAATTTGATATTACTCGTTTTATGGACATATCCACGCCAATGCATCCGCACGTTTACGGAGTGAGCCGCGACGAGAGACCGAGTTCGAGATCAACAGTGCAGGCGTGATTATTTCCGTGGAGACATTTAATGGCATTATCCACGGCATGAACTATAATAGTTTGAATCCATCATCATCAAATCAGAACCGACCAAGCGCGGCACGATCAAGGCAACCGATGGAAACTCGAACCGAAATGGTCCATGCCGATAAAGAATCGGCTTCGGCCTCTTCACCGCCTTGTGGCGCCTCGCCGGCGTCACTGGAAGAAATCAAGGCATTGGTGGTCGGAAGCGCCGGGAGGTACGGTGTGGATCCAGACTTCGCGCTTGCCGTCGCGTGGACCGAAAGCCGGTTCGACCGAGTCCGCAACAGCCCCATGGGTGCGCGCGGGCCAATGCAGTTGATGCCGGTCACTGCGAAGCGGTTCAACGTGACGAATGTTTGCGACCCCGCCGACAATATCGACGGCGGAATGCGCTATCTCCGCGCGCTTCTCGACGAATTCAAAAGCCCGATCATCGCCGCCGCAGCCTACAACGCCGGCGAGCAAGCAGTCTACGACAGCGGCGGCATGCCAGCCTATCCCGAGACCATCCGCTACGTGGCCTCGGTGATCAATCGCCAGCTCGGGCTTGGCTTTCCTGTCAAGCGAACAGGCCGCAGCCGCAATCAGACAAACGCCGGCGACAATGCAATCGCGAGCGACGTCATCGGCGCACGAACGCCGAAGTTCATCGGCGGGGTCATGCAGTTCTGAATCGAAAGGAGTCGACTATGAAGCTTGTTGTACTGCGCCATCGTCAAAAGAGTTGGGCGCGCGGCGCAGCCGTTCTGGGTGCTCTCGCCCTGCTGCAGTTCGCCACGGCGGACCTCGCCATGGCGCAGGCGACCAACCAGGCGTTCGCTCCCCTGCAAACGGTCGTTCAGGCGGTCGTCGATTTCATCACCGGTCCGTTTGGTCGCCTCGTCGCCATCATCGCTGTCATCGGTCTTGGGTTTCTAGCCTTCGCCGGGCGGCTCAGCTGGTTCACCGCCGGCGCTGTCGTCCTCGGCATCGGCCTGGTCTTCGGCGCGCCGGCCATCGTCGACCAGTTGATATCGACGGTCGGGAATTAGGTCTTGGCAGCCATGGATGATGACAAACCCCAGCTGACCCCCCTGGTGATCGGGCTGACCCGCTCGCCGACGCTTTGGGGCGTGCCCTACATGGCCGTGGTGATTGTCATCGGCCTGACGATCATCGCCTGGCTGGCAACCAACGAGCTGTGGGCGCTGCTGACGGCGCCGTTTGCTTATGCCGTTCTTTTCACGCTCTGCAGCTGGGACGCGCGCGTCCTCGATGTGTTGCAGGTTTCCACGCGGCTTACGCCCAGGACGCCGAACAAGACGTTCTGGGGTGCAAATTCCTACGGGCCATGACCATGCTGAGCATCATCCGAGAAGAGCTCGGCTTCGGAACCGTCCTCCATCGCGAGCGTCCCATGGCCAAGTACATCCCTTACCTCCGCCATGTCGCTGACACCGTCATCAAGCTCGAAGGCGGCGCTCTGATGAGTGTCATCAAATTGGAAGGCCTGTTCTTTCAGACCGAGGATCAGGCCGAGATCAACATGCGTTCTGTGGTGCAGAATACCCTTATCCGGTCGCTCGGCTCCAGCCGCTTTTCCCTGTGGTCGACAGTCATCCGCCGGCGGGTCAATACCTCCGTCGACGGCGTGTTCGACGATCCCTTTTGCGAAGAGCTTGATCGGCGCTACACGGCTTCGCTCGCTGGCAAGCGCATGTTCGCGAACGATCTCTATCTGACCGTCCTGCGGTCGGGCATGCGCGGGGCACTGGGGGCCGGTGACCGCGCCCGCCGTTTGCTTGGACGAGCGTCAGGCCGTGACACGCAGGCGGATCAGTTGCGCGAAGCGGTTGGTGAGCTTGAAGAGCTTGTCGGCAACATCGTTCGTGACCTGAGCAAATACGGGGCGGCGGTCCTCGGTATTTCGAGCGCGAACAATGAGCCCTATTCGGAGCCATCGGCGTTCTTGAACGAAATTCTGACCTGTGGCGTACCCCGCAAGATGCGTCTGCCACGCATGGGCCTTGGCAATTTCCTCGGGACGTCGCGGCTCCATTTCGCACGGCGCACCATGCAGGCGCAGGGGCCGGTGAAGGAGGATGACCGCTTTGGCGCGATGCTCTCCATCAAGGAATACCCGCCGTTTACAGGTCCAGGCATGCTGGATGGCCTGCTGCAGGTGAACCACGAGTTTATTCTCACCCAGTCCTTCACCCTGGCCGACAAACCCATTGCGCAGGAACGCATCACGCGGCTCAAGCGGCAGATCGGCGCATCCGACGAGGCCGGCAGCGATGTCGAAAACGATATCGATTTCGCGCTGAATAGCCTGCTCAACCAGGAAGCCGTCTTCGGCTTCCATCACCTTTCGCTTCTCTGCCTGTCGCGTGACGTAGATGGCGTCAACAAGGCGGTCTCGGATCTAGGCGCCTGCCTCACCGACATGAACATCAACTGGCTGCGCGAGGACCTGAACCTGGAAGCGGCCTTCTGGGCTCAGCTGCCGGGCAATCACGCTTACATTGCCCGGCGGGCGATGCTGTCGAGCGCCAATTTCTCCGGGCTCTCGTCGATGCACAATTTTGCGGCCGGCCAAAGGGACGGGGTGCATTGGGGAAGCCCCATCACCATCCTGGAAACAAGTAGCCAGACGCCCTATTGGTTCAACTTCCACCAGCGCGATATCGGCCATTTCCTGGTCACCGGCCCGACGGGGTCGGGCAAGACCGTCGCCCTCACCTTTCTGCTGGCACAGGCTTTCAGGGTGAGGCCATCGCCGCGCGCCGTCTTCTTCGACAAGGACCGCGGCGCCGAAATCTTCCTGCGGGCGATGAACGGGTCCTACGTGATCCTCTCGCCAGGTGCTCCAACCGGCTTCAACCCCTTGCAGATCGAGAATATCGGCAAAAACCGGGAATTCCTTCTTCGCTTGCTCAAGGCAATGCTTCGCAACGACCGCGATGGCGCGTTCGATCAGGAGGAAGAAGACACGCTCGAACGCGCGATCGTGCGCCTCATGCACGAGCCCAAGGCCGAACGAACGCTTGCGAACTTGGCCGGTCTCCTGACCGGACGTTCACGCGCCGGCCCCAACGATCTGCACGCGCGTCTTCGCCCATGGATCGACGGCGAAAAGGCTTGGCTCTTCAACGCCCGCCGCGATGTCCTTTCTTTCTCCGAGAGGCGCGTCTTCGGGTTCGACATGACGAGCATCCTCGACAATGACGAAGTCCGAACGCCGGCATTGATGTACATCTATCACCGCCTCGACGAACTCTTCGACGGAACCCCGGTCATGATTTTCATGGATGAGGGTTGGCGTCTGCTGAAAGACCAGACCTTCAGCGACTTCATCGTCGACAAGATGAAGACGATCCGCAAGCTGAATGGCATTATCGGCTTCGGTACTCAGTCGGCCGCCGACATTGTCCGCTCGCCGCCGGCGCGTACACTGATTGAGCAGTCCGCGACCAACATCCACTTTCCCAATCCGCGGGCTGACGAAGAGAGCTACATCCATCGCTTCGGACTGACGGCCAAGGAATTCAGCTTCATCCGCAACACGCCGCCGGAGAAACGATCCTTCTTGATCAAGCACGGGAATGACAGCGTCATAGCCCGGCTCGATCTCAGCGCCATGCCTGACCTGATCAAGGTTCTCTCCGGGCGGAAAGAGACCGTCGAAGAATGCGAGCGCCTTCGCAATCAACATGGTGACGACCCGGAAGCTTGGCTGGCCGAGTTCTGCGGCTGGGGGCATCAGCCATGAAACCCCTCACCGCACAAAGGTCGCCGCTTGGTACAATTCTCATTTTCACGGCCGCCGGGCTGTGTGTCATTCCAGGATTTGCGAGAGCCGACGTTCCGACAATCGATGACACCAACCTCATTCCGCGCGAGCACCGCGACAAGACAACGAGTGATCTCGAAGACACCGATCACGATCGCTATACGATCCACACCTCGGTCACCTGCTCGATGTACCGGCCCGGCCGGCGCAACGATCCGATCGGTGCAGCCGAAGCCAACCCGGAAATTTCCGGTCTGGTGCGCCGCGTCGCCCGGGAGGAGGGTGTGGATGAGGACCAGTTTCTCGCCCTCGTCTATCAGGAGAGCCGGTTCAATCCTTGCGCCAAATCAGGAGCCGGCGCAACCGGGCTCGCTCAGCTGATGTCCGGTACCGCCGCGCAACTCGGTGTTGACGAGAACAATATCGAGGAAAACCTTCGCGGCGGCGCGCGCTATTACAAGCAACAACTTCGCAATTTCGGCGGTGACGTGAACCTCGCTCTCGCGGCCTACAATTCCGGGCCGGGCAATGTCAGCAAATATGGCGGCATTCCTCCCTTCAAGGAGACACAGGGTTATGTCGCCGCAATCACGCAGGGCTGGCTCCCGGCGTTTGGTGGCTCCGACAAGTCTGCAATACCCCTCAATTTTGGGGGCGGAGAAACAGCCTACACCGGCATGCGCTCCTCGACGCTGAACGCCATGGGCACCAGCGCCTCGACGTCTGCCAGCCTCGGCAACGTGGTGAGTTGGTACCAGCAGCTGGGTGCGATGCAGACTGGAACCGTCCAGGACAGCTGGGATCACAATTCGACGGCGCGCAATGCCAATCTCGAAATGATGAACAACGTCATCAAGCTGACGACCGCGATGGCTGACCTCATCAATTCGCGCAACGCCGTTTCATCGGCCAACCTCTCCGGCTCCTCACAGTCGATGAGCAGCCAGGGCCGTGACGCGCCACCGCGCGACACGGCCGGCTTGTGCGATCCGCGGCAAACCCTCGTGTGGAGCGATGAAGACAAGGCGTGCATCGAGAAACGCGCCGACGTGGACCAGGTGCAGCTCCTGCTGCAACCGCAATGATGGGAGAAGACAATGAGACTTGAGGTGATGACCATTTCCGGCGTGCTTTCCTTGGCATCGGCAGCCCTCGCCGACGTGCCCGTTATCGACAAGACCAACTATCAGGTCGCCAAACAGACAGCGGAGACGACGGACAAGATCCTCGACACCAACAAGAATATTCTGACGACAGTTGAGGACACGCTAAAAGCCGTGACCGGCGATCGGGGCAGCGCGGCAGCGCCTTTGAAGGATCTGGCGATCGGCAACGGCTTCAGCGTTTCGGCGGTCCCATCCTTCGACAGCATCCTGAAGGAAGGCGTGCCGAACTTCGGATCGATGAGCGGTGACATCGCCAAAGCGGCCACCGTGTTCATCAACGGCCTGCAACTGGTGAAGAGCCTCTCAGGAAAAGAAGATAGCAGTTTCTCAGGCGACAAATCCTATGAGCAATTGGTGAACACCGTGCTCGGCGTCTCAGCCATGATCAACGGCTCGCAACAGGCCGTCCAGACGCGGCGCAACGCCTTAGAGCAAGCCGGCGCGCAGATCGGTACCGTCCAGGACATCAAAGGATCGATTGATCAGAACACCCAGTTGCAGGTGCAATCCGGGCTGACCCTGAACGAGATGATCGGGGTGATGAATGGAGCCGTGACGTCGCTGCAGGCCGAAAACCAGCGCCGGCTCACGGATATTTCGAACACCAAGAAGACGCTGGCCTACGGCAATTAGCATGACATTAGCGAAAATGGTTGGGCTTGCCGTCGCGGGCCTGGTTTTGCTGTCAGGGTGCGGCACGGTGAAGGAGAAGACGGCGCCATGCAAAAGGCCCGCCAACCTCACGTCATTCGCCCCCGATACGAGAGAGGACTGCGGCGCCATGTACCGCGTCAATGACCCAGCCGCCGCCTTTGCCGCGCTCGGCATCGTCGAGCCTGGCGGGCAATAAGGATTTCGGTGATGCAAGACTTTCTTGGCGATCTCCTGCAGCGCATCGAAGACTCTGGCTCAAGCTTTTCTGAGCAGGCTTACACGGTGGTCGGCAACGAGCTGATGCCGCTCCTGAGGGTCATGCTCATGGTCTACGTTGCCTGGTATGGCCTGCAGCTGGTGACGGGCACATCACGTCTTTCCGTTGGCGAGGTCGTCGGCCGGACCGTCAGGATGATGATCATTCTCGCATTGATCAGTTCCTGGGCCAACTTTAACAATCTCTTCTACCATTGGCTCAACGACACGCCGGAAGATGTCGGCCGCGCCATCCTGGCTGCCGCGGGTACGGGGATCCGCGAGCCGACGAACGGCTTGTCGCAGATCTGGAAGACAGCCAATGAGGCGGCATCGGCCTTTGCGGAGCAGTCGGGTTATTTTTCGATCCTACCCAGCATGATCGGCATCCTGATCATGGTGGGTGCCGGGGTCTTCATCGCCATCGCCCTCGCCATTCTCATCCTTGCCAAGGTGATGCTCTGGGTGCTGATCGGCACCGCCCCGATCTTCATCGCCTGCATGCTGTTCGATCGCACGCGGGGCTACGGCATGGGCTGGTTCAACCAGGTGCTGACCTACGCACTCATCCCCCTGTTCATCTACGTCATCGCTGCGTTTCTCATTGCTGCGATGAACCCTGAACTCACCAAGATCGACGCGGCCAGTGGATCGCGGACACTGACGCTGGCAGACATCGCCGGCTTCCTGCTTCTCTGCATCGCGGGCGGATTCGTGATGCTCTACATCCAGTCGATCGGCCAAGGGATTGCAGGCGGCATTGCCGTCGGCGTCGGAAACGCGGCGGCCGGGATCACTCGCCGACTCGGCATCCGTTATCCGGTCGCCGTCACCAGGAGCGGTTCACGCACCAGCCGAGGCGCCTATCGGGCCGGTCGGTCTCTTTCAAGCCGTTTCAGGGGCGGCGACGGAGGAGATGACGACGCTTCCGGCATACGCTCGTCCATGCAAACGAAAATTTCCCGCCAAGGCCTCCCAAGCTGACGACCAGGAACGAAGACGATGGCTGACATAAAAGAACTCGATCTGCATACCTATTACCAGAGCGGTGACATCTGGGAGCAGGAAATCGTCAAGAAGGCGAAGCGGTCTCGAACGCTTGCGTGGTTCGTTACGACGATATTTGGCGGCATCACGTTGCTCAGCCTGCTGGCACTCGTCATGCTCGTGCCTCTTAAAAGTTTCGAGCCCTACATTGTCGAGGTCGACAAAAACACGGGCTATCTCGAGGTGAAGAGTGGCTTGACGCGGGCCGCCAACCTCACCGAGCAACAGGCCATCACCCAGGCCAACATCGTTCGCTACATCAGGTCCCGCGAGGGCTACGATCCATACGCGATCGAACAGAACTTTGGGATCGCCGCACTGCTGTCCACCGGCAACGCCGCACGCGAACTGCAGGACCTCTACAGCGTAGCCAATGCCAAGAACCCGGCGAAGATCTATGGTACGGCCAAAAAGGTGACAACCGAAATCGCTTCGGTGACATTCCCCAACACTTCGACTGGCATCGTCCGCTTCGCGACAAGCGAAGTCTCCGACACCGACGCGATCGCGCGACATTGGATCGCGATCGTCCGTTATCGCTACACCGACACGCCGGCAACAAACGAGTGGCGGTTCGAAAACCCGTTGGGCTTCCAAGTCTACGAATACCGCCGGGACCAGGAAACGGTCACGGAGAACAATCCGTGACCCGCCATCCAATCTTCCTGGCGCTGGCGGCGCTGACGCATGCATTCCCGGCCACAGCCGCCGAAACACCGTCTGCCGGACGACTGGACGCGCGCGTGACGAGCGTCGTCTACCAGCCCAACAACGTCGTGCGAGTGTTCGCCACCTACGGCATCTCGACGATGATCATCTTCGATGAAGACGAGAAATTCGCGACAATCGCGGTTGGAGATACCGACAGTTGGGACGTCGTACCGACGGACAAGGGAAATATCCTGTTCGTCAAGCCGAAGGCAAAGAACGTCGCAACCAATATGAACGTCGTGACAACGAAGCGCATCTACTATCTCGAACTCGACGATTATGCCCCGGAAGACAACAAGAAGGTCTTTGGAATCCGCTTCACCTATCCGGACAAGGATTTGAACGCATCGTTGAGGAAGGAAGCAGAGGCACGGGCCGGTTACCCGAACATCTCTGGGATCGACAAGGCAAACGTCAACATCGACTACTCCTTTTCGGGCGATCCTGGACTGAAGCCATTGATGGTTTTCGATGACGGGAAGAAGACCTTTTTCAAGTTTGGTCCAAAAGTGCCGGCGATCTTCGCTGTAAATGGCGACTTCACCGAGACCCTCCGCAACTTTCGGCGCGAGGGAGAGTATATCGTCGTGGATGGCACAGGGACGCAGTATACGCTGCGCGATGGTAATCAGTGGACCTGCATATTCAATCTGAGAAAACCGGATTTCGGTCAGCCGGACCCTGCAGTGCTTGGTCCCTCCCCTGATGACCAAGCCACGATCCGCAGAAGGAGCGGCAACTGATGCAGCGTTCCCCAGAGCTCGAAGCCATGCTCGCGGCCGATCAAACCGAGGTACGCGACAAGCGGGCTCGTCGAAAGCAAGTGCTTGGCGGGGCTGCCCTGCTGCTCGGCGGCGCTGCCCTCGCTTACGTCGTGGTCCTCGCACCACAAAAACCGACACGTGATGGTATGCACGGCGACGAGGAGTTCTCGACGACAACCTTCAGGCCTCCGTCGTTCTTGCGCGAGGAGCAGAAGCCCGGACCTAAGCCGGCGGAGAACATTATGCAGATCCCAGAACCGCCTCAGGAGAAACCAGCGCCGTCTCCGGACACGACTGAATTCACCGTGCCGCCCCCGCCGGTGATCACTCAACCGGCCCCCAACGCCAGCCCGCAACCAGAGGCATTTCCTGAACGGTACCGGTCAAAGCAGATCGTCGTCGATAGCGCCGAAACGGGTAGCGATGCGACTTCGCTGAGTGGCAATGGCGCCTCCGACGGACCGGCAGTTGCTGGCGGAGATCGCAACAGCAAATTTTTGGCGACCGCTTCAACAATTGGCGACCGATCGGCCAAAGCTCGGCAGATCGACCGTATCGATGCGATGGTCCCGGAGGGCACCTTGATCCCGGGCATCCTTGAAACTGCGATGAACAGCGATCTGCCGGGCCAGATCCGCGCCATCACGTCCGAGGACGTCTATTCGTTTGACGGGCGCCGCGTCCTCATCCCGACCGGCACGCGGGTGATCGGCGAATATCAATCCGACGTCACTCGGGGACAGAAACGGATTTTCGTGATCTGGACCCGCCTGCTGCGGGACGACGGCATCTCCGTGCGGCTGAACAGCATCGGCACTGATAGCCTGGGGCGCTCCGGCCTCACAGGCACCGTCGATAACAAGTGGCGCGAGCGGTTCGGGTCAGCCATCCTGCTCTCCATAGTCGGTGCGGGCTCCTCCTATCTGACCGGTTATGGCAGCAACCAATACAGCTCGGGCAGCGGCAACGGCGAATCCGACTCCGATCGGGCCGCCGAACTCGCTCGGGAAACGCTCGCCGAAACGTTTTCCGATATGGCCAATCAGGCGATGGCAGAAAACCTTCGTATTCCCCCGACAATCAGCGTCCCGCAGGGCGAACGCATCTTTGTTTATGTCCGCCAGGATCTCGACTTCTCCGGGATGTATCCGGACCCGGTCGAGGAGGCACTGAAGGAGATCAAGCATGAGCGAGGCCTCGATCAAGGCCGTTCCCGGTAGCGACCCGTATTATTTCCTGCGACGGGCGCTCTCGCCGCTGGCGGAATTCCTCGCGGATCCGCGCGTCATCGAAATTTCCGTGAACCGTCCGGGCGAAGTGTTTGTCGAGCGTCTTGGCGCCTCCGTAATGGAGTTTCATGCAATCCCGGAGCTTACGAGCAAAGAGATAGAGCATATCGGCGAGCGGGTGGCTGCTGCCAGTAATCAATTCATCAGCCGTATCAATCCGATGTTAAGCGCTGCCCTGCCCACCGGCGAACGAATTCAGATTGTCTTGCCGCCAGCTGCACCCGACGGCGGCTCGATCTCCATTCGAAAGCAGGTCGTCAATGATTTCACCTTAGCCCAATACCGCGACAGCGGCGGGTTGGACAACGTGTCCGTGACTGTGAGCGGATTAAGCGAAACAGAGACAAGCCTGATAGCGCTGCTGGAGGCCGGCCGCATCCACGACTTCATCGAAACCGCAATCCACAAGCGCCTCTCGCTCCTGATCAGCGGCGGCACATCGACGGGGAAGACGACATTCTTAAACGCCTGCCTCAAAAGCGTCGATGAAGACGAGCGCATTCTGACACTCGAAGACACGCGCGAGCTGTTTCCAACCCATCGCAATAGCGTCCATTTGCTTGCCTCACGCGGAGACCAGGGAACGGCGCATGTGACGATCCAATCGCTGCTCGAGGCATCACTGCGCATGCGGCCTGACCGGCTGTTCGTCGGTGAGATCCGCGGCGCCGAGGCGTTCGCCTTCCTGCGTGCCATTAACACGGGTCATCCAGGCAGCATGTCGACCGTGCATGCCGATACACCAATGGGTGCCTACGAGCAGCTCGCCATGATGATGATGCAAGCCGGCATGTCATCAGGCTATTCCAAGCAGGACCTGATGTCCTACATCCGCATGGTCATCCCGATCGTCATCCAGCTGCGCCGCGACGGCGGCCGGCGCGGCGTGTCCGAAATCTATTATGCTCGGCAATCCGCATGAACCGATCTTACCTCGCCTTCTATCTGTTTTTCTGCGCCCTGATCGCGGTCGCGGTCTGGATGCTGAGCTACAGCCTCATTCTCCAGATCGTATGGAAAGACGGTCGGATCCTTCGGTTAATGACGACGATCGACCCAGCAGCTCCCCTTCGCCAGTTCGCTGCCTATTTCAACAACCGATCGCTGCAACTCGTAGGGTTGGCCGCAGCACTTCCTGCGCTGGCAGCAGGCACAGCGGCTGCCGCTTTCGGGCGCCGCCGGCCGGCCAACCCACTCGGCGACGCAGCGTTCCAGGATGTTGCGTCGCTGCGGCGCGCCGGGTGGTTTCGCAAGGAGGGGCATATCTTCGGCCGCGCAGGCCGGACGCTTCTTCGCCGTAACGATGACCGTCATCACCTGATCATCGGCCCGACGCGATCAGGGAAAGGCGTCGGCTACGTCATCCCGAACGCGCTGATGTTTAAGGGGTCGATGATCGTCACCGATCTGAAAGGCGAAATTTTCGAACTGACGGCCGGCTATCGAAGGGCAAGCGGCAATCAGGTCTTCCTGTTTTCGCCGGGAGCATCGAAAACCCACCGATGGAATCCGCTCGATTTTGTGAGGACGGATCGCGGCAGCCGCACGATCGACATCCAGAACATGGCGGCAATCCTCATTCCCGAAACTGTTGGATCGGAGAACGCCGTCTGGCAAGGTACAGCGCAGCAAGTGATCGCTGGTGTCATCAGCTACGTCCTGGAAAGCACCCACTATAAAAACCGGCGCAATTTCGGCGAGGTAAATGCGATCTTCAATTCGGGCGTCGATCTTCAAGCATTGATGAAACTGATCAAAGAAAACGAGCCGGATCTGTCTCGGTTCACGACGGACAGCTTCAATGCCTATATCGCTCTCAACGAACGGGCCGCGCGCTCTGCACTGCTCGACATCCAGAAGGCGCTCGCACCTTTCAGAAACGAACGTGTCGTCGCGGCGACCAGCATAACGGACATGGATCTTGCGTCACTGCAGCGCCGGCCCGTAACAATCTACCTTGCGCCGAACATCACTGACATGACGATCTTGCGGCCGCTGCTTACCTTGTTCGTGCAGCAGGTGATGGATCTTCTGACGCGTGAGCACAATCCGAAGGCTGTCCCCGTTTATTTCCTTCTCGACGAATTCCGGCAGTTGAAGAAGATGGACGAGGTGCTGAACAAGCTACCTTATGTGGCGGGCTACAATATCAAGCTGGCTTTCATCATCCAGGACCTCAAGAATATCGATGAAATCTATGGTGAGACGGCGCGGCACTCCCTTCTCGGCAATTGTGGCCTCCAGCTCATCCTCGGCGCGAACGACCAGGCCACAGCGGACTACGCCTCGCGCGCCCTGGGCAAGCGGACGATCCGATATCAATCGGAGTCTCGTACGCTTGAGCTTCTCGGATTGCCGCGGCGCACCAAGGTAGAACAGATCCGCGAGCGCGACCTGATGATGCCGCAGGAGGTCCGTCAAATGCCAGAGGGTAAGATGGTCCTTTTGGTTGAAGGTCAGAGACCGGTTTTTGGAGACAAACTTCGCTACTATGCCACCGAACCGTTCAGGTCTGCGGTACTGGGCAAGCATGAAAACGCTGTCTCGGTTCCCGAAGTGGAAATGGCCTTGAATCTGCCTGTGCCCCCAACTTTACCGGACTACGGATCGTCGGCGCTCCAGTTAGAATCCGGTCTATCGGGGTCGGATCGACGTGAGCTCAACGAGGAGGGTGCGGCGGCAAACACTCATCTTCACGCGCCGGAAAGACAACTTGAGCCGCGCAGACAGGCGCGCGAAACCGTAGCTTCCGGACTTTCGAAGTCCGACGAACGATTGCTCGCAACCGCGCGGCGGCTCAATTCTGTCATCTCCGACTCATTGGCGACCACTCCGAATATGTCCGTGAAACAAAGGAAAAGCATCCAAGACGTTCTCGCCAAAACCGTGCCCGATCCGTCTGAGCTTGGGCTCGAGTAGGCTAGCACTTCTAGAAAGCATTAAGACCTTTTCGGCACACCATCGGCCGTTGGCTGATACCGGCCGGAGAAAATCAGGCTGAGCTTCGGGGCGGGACAAGTGAAACGCATCGAGAAGGGCACTTCGCTGCTCTATCTCGATAAGCGAAGGATATGAGCGAGATCATCTCCGCTCAGCGCGCAACCCGGCCATTTGCACCATCCCGCATCCGGCTGCCTGCCGGAGCGCCCTATTCACGGGAGCCGCGCGGGCTCCAGAACCCCGAGAAAGCGATCGCTGCATCCCACCAACCCTGCACGGTATGCCAAGCAATTGTCAGACCCCGGTCTACCAGAGCTACGATCATAATGCAGGCGAATACCCAACTAGCTATCCCCCAGTAGCCTGCGTCTGCCTTCGGATCAGGATCGGGAATGAACATCCGTCGATCGTCGCGCATCATTGTTTCCTATCGGTCGTAATCGTCTCGGTCAGGTTCAGCCTCGCGTTCAAGCCCACCCAGTCTCGAAATATGCTGGTTAGCTGGAACTGTGCGTGTGGTGTCACCTGTTCGATGATCGCCGGCGGTACGGGCTTTGTCGATCTCGCCGGACGGAGTTAGATGTCTTCCGACACTTTCGGCAGAGCGGCCCGAAACGTCACGCTCATCCAGGCCATCGGCTTTTTGCCGGCTTCGATCCAGAGAGCGCTCGGCAGCCTCGAGTGCGACCCACAACTCCTCGTCTACCTCGCTGAGCTCTCGGATATAAGAATTACCCGCGGCTCCCAGCTCCGCTGCCCTGGCAAGCTCGAAATCCAGGCTCGCCTGAAACGGCGTTTTATCAGCGCGAACTTCGTCATCGTCGGCGAACTCGATCCGCTCACGATAATATTGGATTTCGATCATGATGTCGTTTCCGGCCTCGACTGCCTCCAGACCATGGCGTGCGACGGCCTTGTCCCATTGGCGGTACGCGTCGGGCTGTCGAGCACCGGTATCCTCCGGCGTGCGACGGCCCGCCTGCTCGGCCTGCTCCATGATTTCGCGGCGAACGTCGACGTGCTCCCTTGCGGCCGCGGCAATCTCCTCGAAATTGACCCGCTGGTTTTCCGGCATAACACGCTCCGCCTGAAACAGAGCGGTTTCCACACGCTTCTCATATGCCTCGAACTCCGATCGCGTCATGGCACTCATGCTATCGACCTCCGCAAGCTGAGATAGTCTAACCAATTCAGTTCGGAATGGCGAGGCTGAATCGCTGGAAAGGTTAGACACATGGATTTGCGGATTCAGGCGATTATCTGCTGTTTTCAAACGAGAAATCTGCTTATCTGCAAAAGCCTCGACTTCAACGTCGCCCGCGCTGCGCGCGAGTTCAGACCACTGCTCATGAACTTTTTCGGTGTAGAAAAAGCTCCTGTCTGTTCTTGCCGCGGTTGGAGCCTCATGGCGCTTTTGAACATAACGTTGCTTGGAAAAGGTTGAAGTCCCCTCATGCTCAGTTCGCCCGCCGCGACTGACCGGCCGCACCTGGTTTCGAGTGAACGCCGGGGCGCTCGCCTGCTCCCGACGGTCCGTCATCTCCATCCGGATGCCATGCGCGCGGGCCTGCTCTGCAAGACTCTCGCGCCAATGTCGAAACGATGCAATCGAGGTCTCGACCCGCTCGCCATCCTCGGACCGCATGGCGATGATCGCATGCACGTGCACGTGAGGCCGCTTGCCGCCGTCCTGTTCGGCCTTCGGATCCCGCGTCGGATCATGCAGAGAAAAGACATACCGGTGGTGGGCAAATTCTGTGGCCAAAAATTCGCGAGCCGCCGCTTGGAACGACTGGACATCGGTGCCAGCCCTTGCTGACATGACGAGATGCATGACATCCCGGGGCTTTCGGCTATGGAGTTCGCTGCGCCACTCCAACTGCACGAGGTCGCCGGCCCGTCTGGCATCCGCGAGCATTTCGCCACGGTTATTCTCGACGGAGCCGTTGAACTTTTCCACCATCTTGCGCAGACGGGCGGTGCCATATTCAACGCCATTACCATAGCCGGTAAAGCGGAACTCTGCCTTCCCGAGATTTGCCCCCTGCCCCACCATGCGGGCCTTAACGATCCCTTCTGCCTTGGCATCGGCTGTCAGTCGTTCTCCGTTGCGAGCCCGCAGGACAACGACACCCTCTATGCGATGATTGTCCTCACGCGGTTCGACTGCAAAGGCAAAGGAACGTTCGCCGACGGCGGATTTTACGACGTCCCGTGCCCACGCGTGCAGCGCTTGCCCCTCGCGGGGACCGCCGGCGATATCGATGCGGAAGGTACCGATGTCGCGGCTTTCTGCGCGGTTGCCCATCAGATGGGACCAGTCGTCGGAAAGTGCCGCGATAGCCTTCCGGCCCCTGAGCTCTTCCCCAGCCTGGTTTTCCATCGCAACCTCTCCGTTGCGGGAGATGTAGCCGGCCATTGCACCCAGCCGGCCGCCACCGCCAAAGGACGTCATCTTGACGACAGCAGGCTGGCTTCCGGTCGCAAGCCCTGCAAAGCGCGCTGCCATCGGCCGGTGCACCGGCATATGCCGCGCAATGCTGACATGACTGCTTCTCTTCCATCCTGGCGGATGGCGGCCCAAGCCGCTGCTTGCACCAGCACTGCGCCGGCGGCGGGCCTCTTCGTCATCACCAGCGGTCTTGCCGATCAGCCTTTCATGCAAAAAGGCGGCTCTACGCTGCTCCCATTCCTTGGTGAAAGCCCCGAAAAAGATCTCCATCAGGTACGCCCTTCGACTCTGCGGCCGCTCCGAGCGGCGAGCCGACGAAGCTCCAGCGCGAGACCCGCGACAACAGGCTGGAAATCCTGAAGCACATTCGAGATCTCGATCGGGACAGTGCGCTGGTGCGCGAACCTGGTAAGACTGTTCAGGTTCACACCGATTGCCCTGAGGTCGCGATGAAGAAGATCGAATACTGCCCGATCCTCCTCCGTCAGGAATGGCAGGACGCCGGCACCATCGAGCGTCAGCGATCGGATAAAGGCGGATAGCGTCATCCCAGCCCGCTTCGCCGCTTCTTCGACTTCCACCAACTCGGACGCAGCAAAGCGAGCGTGCACGACACGCTCTTTTCGCTCCTTGAGGCACGTCGCCGCCGGTGCTGTCTTCCCGCTTCTAGCCACGACATTCGCCTCGTCGTCTTGCCGCCGCCGGCGCCATCGACGGCTCGTCCGTCGATCGTCAGCAATTTGTATCACAAAATTGCGTATCCTGCCAAACCAATATAGACTGTTTCAGTTCAATAGTGCAAGCCACTCAAAGCCCCTTCCCAACGGACTCCGATATCGATTGTATCCAATCGATCGAGAGCTACGACCACATCACACGCCACGCCGATATGGAAATTCGGCGGCGTCACTCCGTGGGAACGCACGTTAAAATGATATAAACATAGACTTTATCGATACCGTGTGGATGATCTTCCTCACGGTAGGGCCAGGCAGTAGACCCGCTTGCCATCTCGTACTCATGTGGAAAAGCATCCATCGAACCGACGCATAGATTCTGCTGGACGAGCCTCGAAACCAAACTATTATAGTTCCATTCTCGGTCGACCGGCCGGGCGACGTTCTTCTCGCAGGGAGTTTGCGATGTCCCGAATCTATGCGGTGGTCAGCAACAAGGGCGGCGCTGGAAAGACGACGTTGGCGACGCTGCTCGCCGGCGAATATGCACTTGGCGGGCAACGCGTCCTCATGATCGACGCCGATAGCAGGCAGAACCTCGCGGGCTGGTGGAAGCTATGCTACAGAAAAGGCAACGTACCGGACAACATCGAGGTGACGATCGCTGCGACCCAACGGGCGATCGAGGATGTCTTGAAGAAGTTCGACGACGCTTTCGATATGATGGTAATCGATGCTCCTGGCGTCGACAGCGTCCTTCAGACAACCATCATACGCTCGTCGGACCTGGTGCTGTCGCCGGTCCAACCAGGGATCAAGGAGATCGAGGCAGCAGGGCAGACGATTGCTGAGGTCAACGAGATCAATGATCAGCTGGGTCTTTCGATCCTGCATATGAATGTTCGTACCCGCATCACATTGCCGGGCCGGAACCTGGAGGCCTATCGCTACATCCGGCCGTTCGTCGCGGGATTGCTGGATGCAAACTATCAGACAATGTTGCTCGACACCGAGCTCTATGAACGCAACATCTATCGCGAGATCCAGAACGGACTTGGAACGCTGCAGATGCAGGAACTGACGGATTCCGTCCGCAAGGCGCGCATCGAGGTGAAAGCGCTGGTCGACGAAATCGAGGTTCGGCGGCTGTCGGGCGCGGCTGAGGTCGCGGCATGAGCAAGGCGACAATCGACTTCCAGCAGTTTTCGCTGGCTCCACGCCGAAAGCCGGCGACGCTGGAACCCAGTGAGGCGCTGCTCGAAGTGGCCGCCGGTGCAGAAGCCGAAGCTGCGGACGATATTCGCTCAGAGCCTGCCGAGCGCGACACGGTCCTGCCTCGGCTTCCTGAAGACGAGCGGCGACGCCGGACGGCCAAGCGTGCGGCAGAGCAGCAGCATACGCGCAGACGCTTGAAGAGCCTGAAGCGCGCAAAGGATCGTGCCATCAAGTTCTATGTCAACGTACCGCTCGAGCAGGAGATGAAGGGGCGGCTGATGCGCGCCGCCCACGAGAACGATGTCAAGATGACGGTCATCATGCAGGCGGCAATCGACACCTATCTGGAAGACAATGGATATTGAGCGAAAGCATCGAAGCGTGTCGGTCGATCCGGCGCGCTTCGATCGATATGCGGCGAAGGCGCCTCAGAACGGCGGCTCCGCCTCGATGCGGCCGTCGAGTTCGGCCCAGATGACTTCGCGCTCGGCAAGCGCAAGATCGAGTTCGGTTTCGAGCGCCCGGCGCTCCCAGATGGTCTCGGCGTTGCGGGCCTCGATGCGTAATTCTTCGATGTGCTGGTCGATGGTCATCGTCGTCTCCTTGACGGATGTGAAAGATGACGGCGGCGCGCGGGGCGGGGGAAGGCAGGTCAAGGCTCGCGGAACGCGACCGGCGGAGCCGGCGTGCGGAGGAACCGATTTTGTCGCAGCGCAGTGAAACGGAGCGGAGAGAAAATTGGAGGGGCCGCGCGGCCTTGAGCTGGCTTTTTTCGCCCGGCACAATTGGCCGATCTGAGCAGACAGGTTTCCCTCTCTTGTGGCACCCATCCTTGCGCGCCGCGCGCGCCTCAAGCGTCACTCCTTCATGAGGCGATTTCAGTTTGACAGCGTCGCGTGCGACGAAGACCACAACGAGTTTCCGCATCTGCTGGCACGCGCTCATCGTGGCAAGATCCGACCGCTGTGCCTTTGCCGGGATCCGGGCGTTCCAATGTACATTGCTGATATCGGTGACCAGTTGCTGATCAAGCGGATGCCGCTCTCTGGCAGTGGTCACGATCCGGCCTGTCCCTCCTACGATCCCCCCTATGAACTTTCCGGACTTGGCCCGCTGATGGGATCGGCGATCAAGCTTGACCCGTCGTCGGGCGTTGCTTGCCTGACGCTCGATTTTTCGCTGTCGAAGCGCGCAGCGACCAATCAGGTTGGCTCTGGCGGCGAAGGGAATGACAGTGTCAAGGTGGAGAGCAAGAATCTGTCATTGCGGGCGCTCCTGCATTTCCTGTGGCACGAAAGCGGCTTGACGGAATGGACGTCGCACTGGACCGGCAAACGTCACTGGTGGCAGGTCTATCATCATCTGCTGGAGGCGGCCGGCAACATGGCGGTTAGAGGAACGCCGCTGTCGGATCGCCTATTGCTGCCTGAACCGTTCAGAGCCCACGACAAGACGGCGATCGGGCAGCGGCGGGCTCACAAATTGGCCAGACTTTTTCAGACGTCGGCCGGCCCGAAGCCGTTGATGGTCCTGGTGGGAGAGATCAAGGAATTCGCCGAAGCGAGGGGCGGTCGTCAGGTTGTGATCAAACACATGCCAGGTTTTCGCCTGTATCTGGAGCAGACAGCCTGGACGAGCGTCCAGCGCCGGTTCGAGCCGGAGCTCGCTCTTTGGCATAGCGGCGAGGCGCCGCATCTAATGATGATCGCCACAATCGGCGGCGGTCCGGCCGGGATCATCGTGGTCAATGAGATCGCGCTGATGACCGTGACCGAGCAGTGGTTGCCGATCGAAGACGCCTATAAGCAAAGTCTCGTCGAACGGCTGGCGCGACTGCGATCGAAATCCGTCAAAGGCCTTCGTTTCAATCTTAGGCGCGACCATCCGCTGGCGAACGCCACCCTGTCCGACGTGAAACCACAACCCCTGGCGCTCTATATCGTGCCGCCTTCGGCGGACGAAGCATTTGAGGCTTGTCTGAGAGAGATGATCGAGGCACGACCCGATCTGTCAGCATGGATATGGCGTGTTGCCGACGGCGAAATGCCGCCCTTGCCGATCTGACAATTGAGACTATTGTTCTGGTGCGCCCTCGAGCAAACCGTCATAGACTTCCATGAGAGCATTGGTGATCGCCTGGCCGAGTGCATTTCCTGCAGCCCGCACACCGTCTTCGGAGCGTCCCGTGCCGCGCTTGCCAATTCAAAACCCTGCTCGCTGACGATCATTTTGGCAACCTCGATCGCCCATAGCCCGAAGTCGCCTCGATTGTCGATGATCGCGTTTTCCATGCTTCGTTTGCCCGTTCGTGAATGCTGCGGCCGCTTCTACATCTCATCCACAGTAATGGCCACCATTCATCACCATAGTGAATCGGACTTCGCTCATCGATTCAAAACTCTGGTTGGACGTAATCGAGAGCCGCAGCCATCCTGCGGTCATGACCCTCCATCTTTTTCAGCTTTACTGCCAGCGCGTCGACGAAACGAAAAACATGGCCCGCTATTACGCGCTTTCCATTCAGCCGACTCTTTTTGGAGAGGTTGCCGTTGTCCGATGTTGGGGCCGGATTGGCAAGGCAGGCGGCGAAAAGACCGCAGTGTTTGACAGCGAGCGCGACGCGATGGTCCATTTCCTCGATCTTGCCCGAAAAAAACAGGCCAAGGGCTACAAACCCGTTGGTAATTGTGGAAATCCGGTTCACGACCCGGTTTTTGCGGCAGCGCGTCGATGACAGCGGCAAGTCCGAATGGCAGGGATTCCGGATCAATCATGACGCGGAGATGAAAAGTGACCACGACCAACGAAATCGCAGACAAGATCGCAACGGAACACAGCCTGACCAAGGCGCAGGGCAAGGCGATCGTCGAGGCCGTAATCGCCTTGATTACCGAGGCGGCCGTTGCCGGAAACGAAACGTCCCTGCCCGGCTTTGGCAAGTTCAAGGTCAAGCAGACGCCGGAGCGCGAGGCGCGCAATCCGTCGACCGGCGCCACCGTCAAGGTTGCGGCTGCGAAGAAGCTGAGCTTCCAGCCGGCCAAGGCGCTAAAGGATGCGCTGAACAAGTGACACGGAAAAACCCCGCTCCGTCGAGCGGGGTTTTTCTTCTTCGGCTCAGCGGCGCGTGTTGCGCGACCAGATGAGCTGGAGGCCTTCCTGGCCCTGGACCTCGGTCAGCGTTGCGTAGATCGGAGCGGGGAAGCTCGGGTCGTCGAGCTTGACGGAGATGTAGTCGCGCTCGCTGTCGCGGGCTTGCTTCTGCCAGCCGGCGCCGAATTCCACGTTGCCGGCGAGAACCCGGTAGTCGGGAGCCTCTTCCGAGGAGCGCTCGACGCGGACGATCTTGGCTTTGACGTTGAGGTTGAGCGTCTTGATGGTGCCGGAGAAGCCGTTTTCGGATGCGGTGAAAGAGCCGATTGTTGCCATTGTCGTGTTCCTTTTCAGTTGCTCGGGCCGCCCATCGCGGCCTCGATGGCTGTCGATGAGACCGGGAACGATCGGAACGCACCCCTCGGGGCCGCAACGAAGTGGAGGACGGCCATGGGCCGAGGCTTTCTTGTCCCGCGAGGAATGGCCGCGTCGCGGACAGGGGAAGAAAACGAGCCGGCCGTTGCGGATGACGATCGAGCCGAGTGCGCGAGGCGATTTCCGGTCAGACATGCCTCATCGAGACCGCGGGCGAGCCGCTGCGGGAAGGACGCGACATGGTGCCGTCCGGCATGCCGCCGCCAAATTGGTTTCGCATCGACTGACGCAACCGACGCGCAGATGCGGTGGCTGGGTCACCGAGCGCTCCGAGCGGAGGGAGCGATCGTCGTTTCGTGCCGCAGTCTGCCGGACTCGGCTATTGCCGGTGAGCCGAAACGCGTGCGGGTGCTCTGCGCTCAAGAGCGCGAAACAGCAGCGAGCCTGCGGTTTGCCGCCGCGTCCTTGACGGTGCGGGCGATCTTCTTCAGGAACGCCGGGCTGAAACTGCCAAGCGGCGCAGTCGACTCAAAGTCGAAAGCCTTGTCGAGTTCGACGCGGTTGTACTCATCGAGAACGATCCAGCAGGGAAAATCGAGACCGGCGCGGCGGCATTCGATTTGGCTGATCGGCAGAAACAGGCGCTCTTCATTGGGCATCTGTGAGGTGATCGGAAACAGGAAAACCACGCCTGGAATGGCAGAGGTGCGCACGACGACACACACGGGACGCGCCTTGCGGCCTGTTTCTTCGCCGGCCTGCGCCGCGCGCTTCCAGAGATAATGGAAACGGACGACCTGGCCCGCCTCAAACACTGCCGTCCTCAAGCAACTGGTCGAGGCCGGTCATCAACTCGTCGTGTACGGTATCGGGCGCATCGTCCAGGCTGTAGGCGGTCGTATGCGATCGGCCAATCAGCTTGCGGTACTGGTCGGCCGTCAGGATGACCAGTTTCTCCTTGCCGCGCTTGGTGAGCGCAACCGGTTCAATCAGTGCAGTCTCGAGGATTTCGCCCGAGGCTCTATTCATGTCTGAGAAGGAAAACTGCTTCATCGCCACCTCCAGTGAAGTACCTAAAATACGTATTTTATGCGGTTTATGCAAGTCGGGCGCTGTACGCTCGACTTGCGCCCGGATTATGCCGCCACCTTTTCGCCGTCCGGCTGGAGCGCGTGAAGATAAGCCACGGAACGCTGAGCTTGAGCTGCGGCCTGGACGATGAAGCGTCTGTCGTTCTTTAGCACTGTCAGCCATGAGGCAATATAGCTCGCGTGGTCCGGTCGCGGTTCCAGCTCAGGAGCAATGCCAAGGTCGGCAGCAAGAAATACCGCCCCGAGCTCCGCGATCAGTTCCTCGCGCGCCCGTTCGGACCGATCTTTGGCATAGCGGGAAAGATCTCGGTTAAGGCGATGGCTGGCTCCTGCCCAATGGATGTGTTCGTGGGCAAGGGTGGCATAGTAGCTTCCCACGTCGCGGAAGGTCTCGATGGGCGGCATTTGGATCATGTCCAGTCCGGGAGCGTAAAAAGCCTTGTTGCCGCCATGCCGGACGGTGGCACCTGTACCACTGAAAAAGGCGTCCGCCGCCGGGATCCCGTCCATAGGCTGAACAGGTGCGCCGGTGGCCGATGTCGAATAGATCTCTGGCAGGCCATCGATCTGTGCGACGTTAAAGACGGTGTATGCCTTGAGAAAGGGAATCTCATGCTCGACTTCTTCACCCCTGCCATCGGTTTCGGTCTTGCGGATACGATTGGCATAAACGACCATCGAGCCGCTCTCCCCTTTGCGGACATGCCCGCCGAGTTCGACGGCCTGGCGGAAGGTCATCCAGATTTGCGACGAAAATCCCCGCGCCAGGCCTTCGGACCAGAGAAGCAGCACGTTGATCCCTGAATACGGTTCGCCGTTGAAGCGCAGCGGCCGCGAAACGCGGCCGCCCAGATGTTTCGCGCTCCAGGGCTGCACCCATGGGCGCACCCCTTTATCGAGCTGTTCGACGATCACGTCGGTGATGCGCGTATGGACGTCGGTGCGCGGTTCGGTCTTGGTGGTCGCTTTTCTCATCTTCGTTGATTCCTTTCATCCGGCGAGCCGCGCCATCGCGGGTCGTTACGGCGGTCGAACAGCGCGGCCGGAGGCGGCGCACCCGCGGTGCCCTGTTCGGGAATGGCCAGGATCTGAGAGCGGGCCGAAACGGCAGTGGAGGACGGCTTGCCGTTGCGCGTAGCCTTCTCCGGGCGACGCTAGACCGCAATCGGAACGAGCCACGATGGCGCGCCAAGCCGCTCGTCACATGAAAAAGGCCGCTGCACGCTCAGGTGCAGCGGCCTCGGCGTGGAGGACAAAGGTGCGGCCATCAGTCAAAGGCTGACAGCTGCATTGATGCGGCGCGCTGGTCGAGCGACGGGACCGACACTGCAGCACCGCCGCGCTCGTAGGGCTTCCAGGTTTCGCCGGTGATTTCCTCGTAAGCGCTGACGGTACCCTCGGCTGCCATGCGCAGCACGTGGGCCTGCAGGCCCATGTCGGCTGCGAATTCGCGCTTGCGTTGGGCGCGGCTGTCAAAGCCTACCGGACCGGCAAGATCCTCGTCCCGGTCGTCGTTGGATAGCTTTGCGGTCAAGTCGCGTGCTTCTGTCACCGAGCGGCTGTAGAACTGGCCGGCGCCGTAGGCAGAGCCGATATAAGAGCCGACGATGCGCTGCATGTGTATCTGCATGGCCTTTTCCTGGAGACCGTCCTTCAGCGCCTCGGCACTCTCGATCAGTTGATTGCGATGGAGGTCACGCAGGCTTTCGCTGTCGATAACGCGCAGGCCGAAGCTTTCCGAGATGCGCTGCGCCTGGGCGCTGTCCGGGCAGGCGTGCCGGACCATCTCGAGTGTGGTGGCGCGCTGGGTGGCGGGGGTTTTGGAAGCGGAACGATTGAGCGGTGCCATGATGACTGTCCTTGAGTGCTGGTTGAGCGAAGCCCGAGGGTCCGTTTGTCCGGCGCTGTTCCTCGGGCGCGGTCGACACGAACCGGCGAAGCGGGCCCGGCTCAAGGTCAGGATGATGCGTGGCGAGAAAGGTCGGGTTGCGGATACCGCGGACCGCGCGCGGTCTGCCGTAGACGCGGCCCGGCCTTGTGAAGCAAGCGTCGAGCCTGCCGCAAAGCGGCGCAAAACGCGGCCTTTGACCGGGACGCCGTCCGGTTCAGACCGGAGCAAACCCGAGGGGCAGCACCCGACAAACCGCTAGGCGTCTTCGCTCCTGCACCTCGCAGGACGTCTTCACTGCACTGCTTACGCCCATGACAGCCTGGCCTTGCCGGCGAAGCTACGGTGGAACGCGGGCAATACGCCGGAGCAGCAGCCGAGGCAATCGCAACGGCCAGCGGTCGATGGAGCGTGATGCCGAGCGCCGTCTCCACACTATCGCAAGGACTGCCGGGAACGGCGTCCATCAACAGGCTTCGCCGGCCGCGTCGCCTCGTCTCCCTGATGGTCTGACGGTCAGTCGGTCAGAATTTGCCGCTCGCCCCAGCCGATGAAACTCGACGGGCCAGTATAGAGCGTATCGCGGACCTCATCGATGACAAAGCCGAAGAGCCCGATCTCGCACCGTTGCTCGGCTACCAGATATCGGCGGGCTTCGTCGCCTCGTGCCCCGAGCCTTGCCACGCATTCGACAAACCCCGGCTGACGGCTGGATAGGATGGCAGAGACGACCACCCAGCGTCCGGCGTTTTCGGCCTCGAAACGCCGACGGTCCTTCGCACGAGACTGGCCGGGCTCCAAGATCTCGCCGCACAAGGCTTCCCAGGCATCCGGATAAAACTGGCGAAGTGTCTCATCGGCGTGGCGCTTTTCATAATTGATGAACAAGTCCGGGAAGGCATTGGCGACGACAGCCCAGGCGCAATCCTCTTCGTAAGCACCTTCAGGTGACCGTATGAAAACCGGTATAGAGGCGTTGCGCTCCGCTGACAGGAGAAATCCGCCGTGGCTGGCAGTACTGTGGCGGATAACGCCATCTGCGTAGACAACGGCGTACTGTGAGGCGCCCCACGGCGTGGGTACCGTTGCGGCAACACTGCGACGGTCGAGGAGCGCGAGCTGGCGCTGGTGCTCTGCCCACTCCTCGACCGTTTGTCTGAAAGCGGCCTCGTCGATCGGGTCTCTTTTCGTGTCATAGAAATCAACCTTCGTCCAACCCTCGATCGGACCGGCCAATCCCAAGCCTTTGCAAGATGGAAGCTTTCGTCGTCGGCACCAAAAGTTGCCTGCAGAGGGAATGAACAGAGATCAAAGCCCGATGAGGCAGCGGTGTTGCCGAAGAGATCGAGCGTGAAGGGATCGTCATGCGTCATGAGATTTCCTTGTCGGGGAAGCGCGGCTCAGGGCGGGCTCAAGCCGCCGTTCGCCTGCGATGATGTCGGGAAGAGTTGGAGGCCGGCGGTCAGGCGGCGACCTGTTTGCCACGGTGGCGGAACTGCACGGGAAGCTTGGCGGCGATCTCGTCGTCGCTCAGGTCGTCGAGGAGTTTCCAGACCTTTGCCTGCGCGGCCGAAAACACCATGACGATGCGCCCGCCCGCAAAATCCGCGGCAAAACGCTGATCGGCATAGGCGCGGAAATCAGCGCCTGTGGTGCTCCAGATGTGCTCAAGCTTTTCGGTCCGGGTCATCGCGCGGACCGGCCTTGACTCGCGCTCGACGATTGTCCTGCGCATGCTGTTGATCGCACCGACATCGGCGAGATCGCAATAGGCGTGAAACCAGCGAAACCGGCCGTCGATCTTCAGGGTGAAGAAGACACTGGTGATTTTCCGCACCAAAAACTCACGCATCGCAAAGTGATCGCCGCGCATGAAGAGCGGCGGCAGGATATCCAACATGCGGTCATGGTCGGCCTCTGAGATCTCGAACCACTCGCCGGCATAAAGGCGACCCGAGATCCGATCATCGTCGGACGGGGCCTGGCCATGGCGGTTGAAGAGGGCGTACATCTGCTGACGGGTTGCAGCTCCTTCCAGGAACTGGCGATTGGCGGGAAGATGAGACATCGGCTGCTCCCTTGGGGTGGCTCCTGAAGGGACGCATCGACTTTCCCTTCAGTCCTTTGATCACCCCTTCTCAGCCGGCGCCTCGCGGGAACCGGGTCAGGGGCCGCCGTGCGGCGGGCGAAGCTTCACCCTTGACGCGGCTTCCCGTGCATGCGCCAGTTCCCCGCTTTCCCGTCTTTCCTTCAATTCCTCATTCCAGTCGATGGCGGGCGGGCGGACCCGGCTGAAGTCGCAACCGATGAGCTCGGCAATGTGCCGAAGCCGATCGGCATAGACCTCGCCTTGTGGATCGGCATCGGTGGCGGCAACAAGTATCGTGTTGGCAGCAATGGTTTCGATGATGCGGACGGTCGATGGCGACCACCCCCCTCCGGTGCTTGCGTAGAGCGTATCCGGCCTGACCTTTTCTAAAGTCGCAAGGCTCAGCGCATCGATCGCAGCCTCGGTGATGCAGATACGGACTGGCTCGCGGCTTCCGAAAGAAAACACCGTCTTCGACCCGCCGTTGGAAAAGCCTCGCCATTGCGGGCCACGTTCTTCCCACCCAGATAGCTGCCCGCTCTCATCCTCGTGGCGGAACCAGGCGCTGCCGAAAGGGCCCTGCCGGATGAGGTCGCGCTTGGCGGCCAAGTGGAGAATCGACGGCGGCAACGCTCGGGTTTCGGACAGGTAGCGATAGGTCGGCGATCCCAAGGTCATTGCCGGGCGGCTCAACCACCTTTCGCGAATCGAAGCCGGACGCCGTCGCATAGAGACATCGGGAACAATCGGCGCGCTATGGAACCCGGTGAGCCCACCGAGCCGCTCGACAGCGGCCGGAAACGAGGTTTCTCCCAACAGCCTCGCCAGCGTGAAGACATCACCCTTTCGCTCCGATAGCGGATCAAACCAGCCTGCTCCCTGATGCGTGACGATCACGATGTCCGCGCCACGCCGGAACTTCAACGCTCGGCGGCTGCTTTCCCGTTTATCGAGGATAAAGCCTGCCTGCAGCAACACGGTCGCGCAGGATACGCGGGCTCGCACCTCTTCTATCTTTTCTCTGTCCATGCTCGTTTCTCCTTTTTTCCTTTGCTGAGGGAAAGCTCTCGACCCCACCTCGGCGCGAAGGCCGAGGCTGCAAGGGCGCGATCGGAAATTGGACGCTGGTACGATCGTTCGCGGCGAAGCTTCCCTTGCGGCCGAAGAGCCGCAAGCGCAACTGCGTCAGGGAGGGAAAGCTGCAAGGGGAAGACTGGCTCAGTTGGGCTTCAACAGCGAGGCAGCTGCCTCATCAAAAACACGATGAGTGAATTCCCGCATGACAGCGTTACAGCAGGTGGGACGGCCTGCCTCTTCGATCTAACCTTACGAGGACATCAGGCTCCATGGATCGGCCAAGTCTATGTCTGCCTTACCGCGAGCCTTTGCTATGATCGCTGGGAAATCCTTGGCAGCTGCAGTGGTTGAACCTAAGTCGGATTGCAATTCGCGGAGGTGGGGCCAGGCGTCCAACTTCATTATCTTGAAGCTGGATCGGGAAGATCCGCTTATCATTGTACCAGGATGGTGTCAGACAGAAGACGTCTACAAGCATCAACTTGAAGCGCTGTCCGATCGATGGCGTTGTTATTGCCGTCGACATGCGCGGTCACGTACCGCCTCAAAACCTACTGCGGCTACCGCATTCAAGCTTTCGCTTCGGATCTGGCACGTTATCGAGCGATGATAACCTATCTCGCAGCTGACTGAAATCATGTAACGGCGCGGCTCATTCCATTGCGCCAGGGCGCGGACGCGATGAACCCGGGTGCCGAGCGGAATGTTTCTGATGCGGTGCGACAGGAAGATTCCGGAGTGCCGAGAAGAGCGGGATGAACCGCTGCAAACGTCCGACTGATCCGAGCCCTATATCATTGGCTCTCTTTGTCGCAGCGGCAGATGGAATTCTACGCTCGACTGTTGAGATGGGATGGTTGCCGCCCTCCCCAGACGGCATCGCGATGTGCCAGGTTGGTGGTGTTGAACGCCACGAAACGGAGAGGACGGTAGTATGAAGGATATAATGATCGGGGTGGATCTGGCAAAATCTGTCTTTCAGGTCCACGGCGCGTCGATGACGGGGCAGGTTAAGTTCCGCAAGAAACTGTCGCGGCCCCAGTCCCAGAAATTCATGGCAGAGCAAGCGCCTGCCATCGTTGTGATGGAGGCCTGTGGCGGCGCCCATTATTGGCCAGGCAGATGTTGAAGCTTGGCCATGAAGTGAAGTTGATCGCGCCTCAGTATGTCCGGCCTTTCGTGAAACGTCAGAAGAATGATGCCGCCGACGCCGAAGCGATCGTTATCGCGGCACAGCGTCCAGAAATGCGCTTCGTCGAGATGAAGTCGGCAGAGCAGCAGGCCAATGCCGTACTGTTCCGAGCGCGCGAGCGTATTGTCCATCAGCGCACGGAGTTGGTGAATGCTCTGCGCGCGGTACTC
>NZ_JBNDHT010000078.1:0-30777 GCF_056755115.1 Rhizobium sp. SVR5-2C
AAAGTGCATCGCGGCTTACCCAAACGTTAAAAAATTCCCACGGAAGTTAACGGGATATTTACCACGTATCGTAAAAAGTGCGCAGTGAGCAGTGGTGATCCGCATTCCTTTTTCCAGTCTCGCGTTTATTCGGAGTGCCGCTACGCCGTTCAGGTTGAGGAAAGCCTCATAAACTATCCTCTAATGAACGGTCTCTCAAGCCAATGGCCTTGGCCCTGACGAGGGCTCGAGCAGACGAAGCGAGCAGGAAAATGAACGGATCGCGACCAAACACTCCCCGGCATTCCGACAGGGCGTCGCTCGATGCGCTGAACCGCACGATCGAAGGGCTTGAGGCGCGCATCGAAGGGCTGATGGGCAACGGCACCCACAAGCCAAGGCAGCGGGTAGTTGCACCTGAGCGCGAAAGCCACACCAGATCCTATGAGCCGCGACCGGCATATTCGCGGGCGGAAACCCGGCCGGATCCGCTTGCAGAAATCCGCGAGCGCCAGCGCGCGCTCAACGCCGGCCGCGAACGCCCAATCGCCGAACGCCCAACCTACCGAGACCCGGCACCGGCAGCGCGTACGCCAGCCCCGCAAGTCGCGCCGTCACATGCCCCCTCGCCCGATACCATGACCGAGATCGCCCAGGCGCTGGTGAACCTGCGCCAGGACCTGAAGCGCGACATTTCCGACGGCGTGGCGCGCGAGATGAATGCGCTGCGCGCAGAACTGCGCGAAATCAAGACGAGTGCGCACGACCGGCATTTCGCCGACGACATCCGCGAGGACATGGGCCGGCTGGCGCACAGCATCGACCAACTTTCCAGCCGCTCGGCCGGCCCGGAGGCCACAGGGCTTCGCAACGAATTCGAAGAACTGCGTTCCCTGATGGACGGGCTTGCCCGCGAAGAGTCCGTTCGGCACATGGAAAGCCGCTGGGACGGTTTTGAGAACCAGCTACATGCGCTGGATACGGCAAGCCTGCAGGAAGAACTCGTGTCGCTCGCCTACCGGCTCGACGACATCAAGCGTCATCTCGGCGGCATGGGCGAGAGCCCGGCGGTGCGCGCGCTCGAAGACAAGCTGCTCTCGATTGCGACCGCGATGGAACAGTTCGGCAACATGATTCAGCCGCACGATCGAGCCATGTCCGAGCAGTTTGCCGCCATGGATGGGCGGCTTGACGAAATCAGCCGGGCGATTGCGGCAAGCGGCCGCACCGCCGCAAGCGGCGATCCGGCGCTGATGCATCGCCTCGAAGGCCGGCTGAACGCGCTGGCAGAGCAGATCGACATGGTGGGCCGCCAGGCGGAAAGCCGCAGCCAGCCGGCTGATGGCCTTGCCGATCGGCTGGAAATGCTGACCCGGCGCGTCGAAGAACTGGCCAATACCAAAGCGACGGCGCGGCTCGACGAACGCCTCGAGCAGCTGTCCTTCATGCTCGAGCGTGCTCAGAAGACGGCTCCCCAGGCAGATCTCAACCGCACGCTTGCGGATATTTCCCGCAAGATCGAGGCGTTGGAAAGCGGTTCGGTCAATGACGCGCTGGCGGAGCGGCTGGACTATCTCGCGCGCCGCATCGACGAGATGGAAGTACAGCCCGCGCCGGCCGTAATTGCCGATGACAGTGCGTTCCGCCGCATCGAGGGTCGCCTCAGCGACATTGCTGCGCGCCTGGAGGAAAGTACGGCCGCACCGCCCACCGATCCGCTGGCTCTCAGGAACCTCGAAGATCAGATCGCCAACCTCTCTGCGCTGATGAGCTCGCCCCGCGCAGGCGGTGACAGCATTCCGCCGGAGTTCGACCGCCGCATGGGCGCAATCGAAGACTACATGGCGACCAGCGACGAATACATCATCGAGGCTGCACGCCAGGCGGCAGAAGCCGTTGTCGAGGCTTATTCGCGCAATGGCGGCATCCAGGCTGCGCCAGCCGCTGATATGGCCGCCTTGAACGCGCTGGCCGAGGACCTGCGCCATCTGGAAGACCTGAGCCGCAGCAGCGAAGAACGCACGCACAAGACATTCCAGGCGCTGCACGAGACGCTGGTCCAGATCGCCGAGCGCCTGGACGATATGGAAACCCGGAACAAGCCGGCGCGACGCATGCCGCTTGCCGAGGCCGATTTCGAGATCGATCCGTATGCACTCGTGCCGGCCGGCACCGAGGAAACGCAAAAGCATGCTTCGCTCGGAAAGATGGGGGCTTCTCCGGCCCTGCATGCGGTGGAAACAGCAAGCGCGGCTCCTGTGCACGCTGCGCCTTCCGCCGAGACAAGCGCGATCGCCATCGAAGCCGCGACCAAACCGGCGCCGGCGGCAGTGCCGTCGAAGGGCAGCCTGCTTTCGGCACTCGGCAAGCGACTGATTCCAGGCAAGAAGGCGGTCCAAGCGAAAGCAGCCGAGCGGGCGGTCATCGACCCCGCGCCTTCGATCGACCCCGTCGACCTGATGCCCAGCGAAGAAGCATCGAACGAACTGCTGGAACCCGGCTCGGGCGCGCCGGACGTCAAGAAGATTCTGGAGCGCGTGCGCGCCAGCCAGGCTGCGGCCCGGAACAACCCCAAGCCTGCCGCCGAAAATGAGCGCGCCGACTACATCGCCGCCGCCCGCCGCGCGGCTCAAGCGGCCGCGATGGAATCCGACCCCAAGGCAACGCTGACAAAGGCCGAGAAGAAGACGCAGAAACCTGCCGGCTCCAGCGCTTTTGCCCGCTTCCGCAGGCCGATTCTGCTTGCTGTCGGCGCCGTGCTCCTGGCGATCATGGCCTTCCCGCTCGCTCGCACCCTGACGAGCGGCGAGCAGGCTCCGCCGGCGGAAGTCGCGGTGCTTTCGGATGCCGCGCAAAACCCCGTTGCCGCCGATAGCTCCGCCATGCCGGTGGAAGACGCCGAAGGACCGGTAGCGGGCAGCCCGGCAGAATCAACAGAGCCCGAGACTGCCGCCCCACCAGCTGCCGACATGACACAGGCGGGCGCGTCCGAAAACCGGGAGGCTGTACCCTCCGAGCACCTGACTGACGCTGCGCCACTTGGCGGCGAAGGCGCTTCGACGCTGACACCGGGAGCGCCACCGCAGGATGCGGCCGCGTTCGCGCCCAATAGTGTTCCCACCTCGCAAGAGGCCGCGCCTGCAGCGCCTTCGATTTCCGTGCCGGACGCCGTCCAGCCGCAGTCGCTTGCCGATGCCGCCCGCAGCGGCGATCCGCTCGCGCTCTTCGAGATCGGCGCTCGTTACACCGAAGGCCGCAATGGCCTGCCCGCCGACCAGGCTCAAGCCGCAAACTGGTATCAGCTTGCAGCTGACAAGGGCTTTGCGCCGGCAAAGTACCGTCTCGGCAGCATGTACGAGAAGGGCACTGGCGTCGCGCGTGATATCGGCAAGGCCAGGGCCTTCTACGAGCAGGCCGCCAGCCAGGGCAATGCCAGCGCCATGCACAATCTGGCGGTGCTCTACGCCTCCGGCGCGCTCGGCCAGCAGGACTACGCGGCGGCAGCAAGCTGGTTCACCAAGGCCGCCGATCTTGGCATCACCGACAGCCAGTTCAACCTGGCGATCCTTTTCGCCCGGGGCAACGGCGTCACACAGGACCTCGGCGAAAGCTACAAGTGGTTCGCGATCGCTGCCCAGGGCGGCGACAAGGACGCAGCAGCCAAGCGCGACGAGGTCGCGAAAGCCATGAAGCCGGCCGATCTTGAGAGGGCCCGCGCTACGACGAGCGCCTGGAAGCCGCAGCCGCTCGACAACAAGGCGAACGGCATCGAGATTCCGGACGCCTGGGCGGGTAATGGCACCAAAACCTCGACCGTCGACATGAAAAAGGCGATCCGCAACATCCAGGCGATCCTGAACAACAACGGCTTCGACGCAGGCACGCCTGACGGCGAGATGGGCGCCAAGACGATCGCTGCGATCAAGAGCTTTCAGCAATCGATCGGCAAGGACCCCACTGGCAAGATCAATGACGACACGGTGAGGGCGCTGCTCGAACGCAACGCCAAGCCTACGACGAAGGCTTGAGAACTCCCGGTCTGGATAAGCCCTCACCGCACGGGCGGTGAGGGCTTTCCCGCGCTATGTCTTGCGCGACACCACTTTCCCCCTACGATTGCCGCTCGACCAGCTTTGCGAGCTGTTCCACGACGGTGCCCCAGCCGTCGTAAAATCCCATTTCGGCGTGCATGTTACGGTCAGCGCTGTCCTTGTGCATGACGTAGGCGGCATAGTTTGTGCCCTCCGGGTGTTCCTCGAAGGTGATGACCGCCGTCATGAAAGGTTGCTCTGCCGGACGCCAGCCGCCCACCAGGGCGTTGGTGAAAACGATCCGTTCGCCATCGGCGATATCGAGGATGCAGGCGCTGAGGTGTGGCGCGAAATCGCCGTCGTTTTCGCTGATCTCGGTCACCAATGCGCCGCCGGGACGGAGGTCCATTTCTACGACCTTGCATCTGGCCGGCGCCGGAACCCACCACTGCTCGAAGCTCCTGGGGTTCGTCCAGGCGTTCCACACGGCCAAGGGCGGAGCCTTGATGAGACGCGATATGGTCAGGTCGAGCTTAGGGCTTGGGGACTTGGTCATTTCGATTTTTCCTCTTTCGATGCCGCAATGACAAACTGTTCGAGCCGGTCCGTACGGCCCTCCCAGCGGGCTCGCTGCTGCGAGAGCCACGCTTCGGCGACAGCAAACTGCTTCTTCTCGATGATGCAGGTGCGCACACGGCCCTGCTTGCGGGTCCGGATCAGTCCTGTGTCCTCCAGAAGATGGATGTGCTTCATGAAAGACGAAAGAGCCATGTCGAACGGCTGTGCGAGATCGCTGATACTGGCCGGCCCCTCGCCCAAACGGCCGAGCACCGCGCGGCGCGTCGGGTCCGCAAGTGCCAGAAAGATGCCCGTTAGCTGCTCCGAATACTGATCCATGAGGCTAAGTATCATGGCAAAACACTTAGTGCAAGAGCTAAGTGTCCAGCAGAACCGTCAACGGTTGCGCACCGCTGTCACAAAATCTGAAAAAAGCCAGATTAATCGGGACTTATCGCTCGCGTAATGCGCGGATCGCATGTCGCTTATCGAAAGCCTCTGGCAACGATTTCACCGTATGATGCGCCATTCGAACGGGACGTGAGAAGGCCTGCCCAGGAGGGCAGTTCATAATTCGAGGTCGGCTGTGACAATCTACCTGCCCATCGCAGAATTGTCGGTGAACATCTTCATCATCCTGGGCATGGGTGCGGCCGTCGGCTTCCTCTCCGGCATGTTCGGCGTCGGCGGCGGTTTTCTGATCACGCCGCTTCTCATCTTCTACAACATTCCGCCCGTCGTCGCCGTTGCGACCGGCGCGAACCAGGTGGTCGCCTCCTCGATCTCCGGCGCGATTACCCATTTCAGGCGCGGGACGCTGGACGTGAAGCTCGGGACGGTGCTGCTGATCGGCGGCCTTTCAGGCGCGACGGTCGGCATCTGGATCTTCTCGCTCTTGAGACGGATCGGCCAGCTCGATCTGATCATCTCGCTGCTCTACGTCATCTTCCTTGGCGCCGTCGGCGGGCTCATGCTGCTCGAAAGCATCAATGCCATGCGGCGGGCGGCCAAGAACATCCCGCCGACGCCGCGCCGACCCGGCCATCATCACTGGGTCCACCGGCTGCCGCTGAAGGTGCGGTTCAAGAAATCGAAGATCTTCCTCAGCGTCATCCCGATCATAGCGCTCGGCTTTGCGATCGGTATCCTGACCTCCATCATGGGCGTCGGCGGCGGCTTCATCATGGTGCCGGCGATGATCTACCTGCTGCGTATTCCGACCAATGTCGTCGTCGGGACGTCGCTCTTCCAGATCATCTTCGTGACCGCCTACACGACCGTCGTCCAGGCCGCGACCAACTTTTCCGTCGATATCGTGCTGGCTTTCATCCTGATGGTGGCGGGCGTCATCGGCGCGCAATATGGCGTGCGCGTCGGCCAGAAGCTGCGCGGCGAGCAGCTGCGCGCGCTGCTCGGGCTGCTCGTCCTCGCCGTCGGCATCAGGCTGGCGATCGCCCTCGTCGTGACGCCGGCGGACGTCTATTCCGTGGTGATGGGAGCGTACTGATGACGCGGTTGCGCCTCTGCCTCTTCCTCCTGTTCTGCCTGCTGCCGCCGGGGCTTGCCGCCGCGCAGATGCTCCTGCCGGGGCAGAGTTCGGAGGAAGAGCGCGAAGGCCTGGAAATCGGCACGTCCACCAGTGAGATCGCCATCTCCTCCGATTTTCGGGGCGCGGATCTGACGATCTTCGGGGCGCTGACGAATACCGACAACCTGCTGCTCGCCGTCGGCCAGTATGATGTCGTCGTCGTTCTGGAGGGTCCGCGCGAGAGTGCGACGGTACGCCGGAAGGAGCGCGTCTTCGGTATCTGGATCAACACGGAGTCGATGACCTTTGAAGGCGTGCCGCATTCCTATTCGATGTCGAGCTCACGCTCGCTCGACGACGTGGTGACGCCGCTCGCCCTCGACGATCAAGGGATCGGCATCGATCATATCCCGCTGACGCCCGTCGGTTTCGTCGGAGACGGGAGCACCCTTGGCGAATTCCGCACGGCGTTCCGGCGGTTGCAGCAGGCCGGCGGGCTTTACGAGCGCGACCCGACGGGTGTGCGCTTCGTCAGCTCCAATCTCTTCAAGGCAACCCTTCGTCTGCCCGCCAACATTCCGAATGGCGTGCATACGGTGCGCGCCTATCTCTTCAAGAGCGGCGTGTTTGTGACGCAGAGGTCCGTGCCGTTACGCGTCATCAAGACCGGCATCGAGCAGACGATCACCGACGCCGCCCATGAACGGCCGGTTCCCTACGGCCTTTTCGCAGTGCTCCTCGCGGTGGTGACCGGCTGGGGCGCGAGTATCGTGTTCCGCAAAGACTGATCAGGCCGACTTCTGCTTTTTCGCGACGACGTCGAGATAGGCCTCGGTCAGACGGCCAAGCACCGACGGCGTTCCGGGCGGAAGTTGCTTGCCGAGATGCTTGGCCCGCAGCTCTTCCATGAAGTCCTCCCAAAGCTGCGAACTGCCGTCTTCCAAGAGTTCGGCTCGAATGGAGAGCTCTTCGGATACCGGCAAATGCTTGCGGCCCCAGGCGCCCATGTGGGCGAAGAGCGGCACGAGATCGATCGCCATTTCAGTGAGGCTGTAGATGGCTTTCTGCTTGTGCGTGGGATCGTCTTCCCTGGTCAGCAAGCCCTTGTCCACCAGTCGGCGCAAGCGATCGGCGAGGATGTTCGAAGCGATGCCTTCCTCTGAATTCTGAAGAAGCTCGCGGAAGTGGCGCCGGTTGCCGAACATGATGTCGCGGATGATAATCAGGCTCCAGCGGTCGCCGAGTATTTCCAGCGTCAGATTGATGGGGCAGCCGGAACGGTGAAGGCCGTCCATTTTCATTCTCCAAAAACTGCTTGCATTTTGCCATCGGTCAATCTAACTTTCAACCAGTTGCTATTTGCAATCAGTTTTGAGGAGGATGAAACGTGAGAAAGCTTGTTGTCTGGAATCTGATGACGCTCGACGGCTACTTCGAAGGTACGAAGCCGTGGGACATCGACTTTCACAACCTTGTCTGGGGACCGGAGCTTCAGAAATATGCCGAGGCATTCGGTGAAGAAGGCGACCTGCTCGTCTTCGGCCGCAAGACCTACAAAGGCATGGCCGACTATTGGCCATCGGCTGAAGGCGAAGGGAAGATCAAAGACTACATGAATAATATCGCGAAGATCGCCGTGTCGCGCACGATGAAGGAGCCGGGCTGGAACAATGCCCGAGTGGTCAGCGACCCGGTCAGCGAGCTGACGAAGCTCAAGCAGCAGGACGGCAAGACGATGTTCATCTTCGGCAGTGCCGAGCTTTCGGATGCCATGCTGAAGGCCGGGCTGGTCGACGAAATCCGCATCTGCCTGGTCCCTGTGATCCTCGGCGGCGGCAACCCGCATTTCAAACCGGCAGCCGCATCCGTGCCTATGAAGTTGCTCGAGGCGACACCACTCACGACGGGCGCAGTGATCCTGCGGTACGAGCCGGCAACAACCCCGGCCTGATGTCCCATCAAGACCGCGCGGCGGCGGCAATCAGGGCCGCGGCCGCTTCGCCCGCCGTCTCCATGTAAGACGGATCGCGACGCAAGAGCACGACGGCAAAGCCTCCATCGAGCAGGAGCATGATCTGCCGGCCGAGTGTGCGGGCCTCCAGAATGCCGTCCGCCTCCAGAACATGCGTCAGCCAGTCCTCGACCCGCTGCTTGTGAGCAACGCCTGCTTTTATCGCTGGATGGCCCGGCATGCCGGCGAGCTCGGCTGCAGTTCGCAGGAAACCGCAACCCTTCCATTTCGGATGACGCGCAGACTTCGCCAATTGGTCGAAGATCGCCTTGACCTTCGCGTCCACGCTGCCTTCGGCCTCGTCATACCATCGCTGGAACACGGCCAGATTGGGCTGATCACGACCTTCGAGATAGGCGGCAATCAGGTCGTCCTTGCTGTCGAAATGGTAGTACAGCGTGCGTTTTGTGACGCCCGCCTTTTCCGCGACGGCATCGACGCTGACGGCGCGGATGCCCTGCCCATAAAAAAGCTTGGCGGCAGCGTTGACGATGCGGTCTCGGGTCGTTTGGGTCGGCTGTCCCATGACCCAAAGTATACCGACTAGTGAGTGTTGCCAAGCACGCCCATAGTGTAGAACGGGCCAGTCATTGCAGCGGGATGGACTTGGCACGATGGATGCGAGTGAGGCGGCATATGCATCTGCGCAGGAGGGCGAACGCGTCGAGATCTGCTGCCGCGACGGCGTGCTTCTCGGCGGCCATCTATGGCGCGCGACCGGGGGGCAAAGTTCAGGCAGCGTCGTCGTCAATGCAGCCACCGGCGTACTCGCCAGCTATTATCATCGCTATGCCCGGTTTCTTGCAGGGCACGGCTTCGATGTCCTGACCCACGACTATCGCGGAATCGGCCTGTCCCGGCCCGCCCGCCTCCGCCGTTGCGGCTACCGCTGGCGGGACTGGGGCGAGTTCGACTTCGAAGCAGCCTTGGCGTTCATGTACGATCGCGACCCGATGCAGCCGCTCCTGGTCGTGGGCCACAGTATCGGCGGGTTCCTGCCCGGACTTGCGAGGAATGCCGGGCGTATCGACCGGATGCTGACGATCGGCGCGCAATACGGCTATTGGCGAGACTACGCGCGCGCGCATCGACGGCGCCTGTTCTGGAAGTGGCACGTCGTCATGCCCGCCATGACGGCGGCGTTCGACTATTTTCCAGGCAGACTGCTTGGCTGGCTGGAAGACCTGCCGGCTGGCGTCGCCAACGAGTGGAGCTTTCGCGGCGCGCGGATGGAGCACAGCTATCTGGCTCCGGAACGGCGAGATGTCATCGCCCGCTTCGATGCGGTTCGTGCGCCCATTCTTGCGATCGGCGTCACCGACGACCCGATCGCGACCGCTTCTGCCGTTCGCCGTGCGCTTGGCTATTACCGGAATGCCTCGACGGAGCAGGTAATGCTGAAGCCCTACGATCTGGGATTCGACGCCATCGGGCATTTCAGTCTTTTCCACTCGCGACATGCCGAAGGTTTTTGGCTCGATACGGTGGTGTGGCTGCGGGACGCGGTCAATCCCTGGCCGAAGCATGGCGATCCAGATGCACACGTCCTGCCTCGTGACGGACATAACTTCGCCTTTGAATAAAAACCGCTTCTTAAGATTTACGAGTTAGTAATCTCTCGAAAACGAGAGGTTCTGTTTTGCGTACCCGTAGCCTTCTCGCCGTGGTGCTGTTGGCGCTTGTCGCCGGTTGCGCGACGGCACCCCGCCAGACGAGAAACATTTGCGCCGTCTTCGACCAGCGCGACGGCCTCTTCACCAATTGGCAGCGGGCGGCGGCGCAAGCCGAACGAAAATACGGCGTGCCCGTGCCGATCCTGATGGCAACGATGTATGTCGAATCCGGTTTTCAGCCGAATGCCCGCCCGCCGCGCACGAAACTCTTCGGCTTCATTCCCTGGACGCGTCCGTCGACTGCTTACGGCTACTCGCAAGCACTCGACGGCACCTGGGGCCATTACCAGTCCGAAACCGGCAAATGGGCAGCAAGCCGCACCAACTTTTCCGACGCCGTCGATTTCATAGGCTGGTATCACTACAGCAACAGCCAGGCGACCGGCATCCCGCTGAACGACGCTTACAGCCTCTATCTGGCCTATTACTCTGGTCCAACGGGATACAAACGCGGCGACTGGCGCTCGAACGCCCAGCTGCAGAAGACGGCGCAGCGTTTTGCCAGCATGGCGGCGACCTATCAGCAGCAGCTGCAGCAGTGCGACTGACGAGCGCGTGAAGGCCCTCGCGCATCGGAAGGCCTTCAGAACGGAATGACGTAGTTCATGATGGCGACCTGTCGCAGCAGCACCCTGCGGATCACATGCGCCGCCTTGACGTGGTCGGTAAAGATCGCCGCGTCGCCCGTGGTGCCGGCCGGCATGCGCGCGGCAAAATCCGCATCGTCCAGCCGGATCCTGACGACAAGCGGCGCCGTCTTGATTGCTGCCGGAGAGACGGCGGCCCCGGAAATCTGCACCTGGCCGCTCGCAACCGCCTGGAGGATACTCTCAACCTTTCCGGTGTAGACCTTGCCGGGCATGAACTTGAACGTCGCCTCGACCGACTGGCCCGGCTCGACATAGCGCGCGTCGATCTGCGGCACCTCGACGCCGATGATCGTATCGGCAGTATCGATGAAGGCCATGACCGGCGATAGCGGTAGGCTCGATACGCGGGCTCCCGACCGCAAGGCAAGATTGGTGACGTATCCGCCGGCAGGCGCACGCACGACGGTCTTGTCGAGATCCCATTTTGCACTAACGATCTCAGCCTGCAGCTGCTCCACTTCGGCCTGCGCCTGCTCCATATCGAAGGCGCGGCCAGCGCCGCTCCTTTGTAGCCGCGTGGTCTCGTCGAGACGCAGTTTGGCAAGCTGCAGTTGCGCCTCCAGCGCATCGAGTTTCGCCTGGAACGGCACCGGGTCGATCCGGAACAGGACGTCGCCCGCCTTCAGCGCCGTGTTCGCCTGAACCGGTACATCGATGACCTCGCCGGCAACATTGGGGACGATCGCGACCGAGTTCCGGACCACGAGCGCCGGCCCCTGCGGCGCGCCCCAGTTCATAGGGATGAAAAGGCCGACGAGCAAAAGCAGCAGCACGAGGACCGGCGAGACCTTCCAGAACAGGTTGAAGGGAACGATGCGGAGCTTCACCAGGCAGAAGAGAATGACGAGATAGACATTCAGGAGAACGACGATCACGACGCGCCCTCCGTCTTCGATGGACGCGGGACATCAACGTAGGCCCAGATCAGCACGATCGGCCAGAGGGCAACGCCGAGGAGCAGAGTCACCCAGCCGCCGACGGTCACCGCTTGCGCCCAGGGATGGTTTCTCCTCTTGGCGATCATGCCCGGCAGCATGGCGAGAAAGACGATGACGGCGACGGTGCTCAGCACGAGTACGATCAGCACGATCCAGGCAAAGATGTCGATGACACTCATGGCGATCATTTCCTCCCTGCGACGGCGGGAAGGATGATAGTCCGCACTCAGGCGAAAAACAAATATTCCGAAAGGACTTACTGGCTCATGGAACCTATGCGCTGCCGCGAAAAAACCTGCCGAGCGGCAAGTGCGCTTACCAGCCATCCGAGCAATAAGTCCGTCCGCCCCAGCAGGTGCGCGATCATCGCCGTCGTGTCGAACAAGCCTTTCATGGCCTTGCGGCCGATGTCGAGGCCGCCGCTCGTGGCGGCGCAAGAAACGAAGAAAATCTAGTAAAAACCATATACAACGTCAGGAAACGAAACAAAATTGGGCTGATTGCCACATAGAGACAGTATTGTTTGACAATACATTCTGCACCATGGGATTCTTCTTGAAATAGAATCAGGAGAATAGATGGGCATGGAGCGATACTTATACGATTACAGCTCACACCGGGCTGTCATGTATGAGATTGGCGACTATCTTTATCCGCTCTACGGGAAGAAGGCAGAGCATTGGATCTCCGGTGACTATATTTTCTGCATGAAAACCCAGGCAATTTCGTTCTGGATCCTGGGAAAAGACGTGTACGGCCATCTCGGCCGCGGCGAGCTGACGCGCCAGCCTCTCTACTATTTCGGTGACTAAAGCGAAACGGCTGGACCAGTTGCCGCCGCTTGGCGCTCATCCCGCGAGGTTGCCGAACCTGACGGAATAGATCCTGTCCCTGCCGAGCAGATGGGCGACGAGAGAGGCCTGGTCAAACAAGCCTTTCATGGCCTTGTGGCCCAGGTCGAGGCCGCCGCTCATGACGCCGAAAGCGGGCATCAAGAGGCGCGCGCCGTCGGTGGCGAAGCAGGGGCGGCGGACGGCTTTTTCGCGGCGTCGGACGGTGGCGGCCGGATGCAGGTGTCCGGCAATCTCTCCGCTTTGCAGACCGGCCTTCGGCTCGTGGCGGAAAGTCAGGCCGCTGTGGTGTATCTCGTCGGCGCAGGTGCCGGGCAGATCGACCGTACCGTCAGGGTCGTGGTTGCCGTTGATCCAGATCCATTCGCGGCCCTGGGCCATTTTGACGATGATGGCGCGGAAGGCTTCGGGCAGATGCGCGGAGCCGATGCGGTCGTGGAAATTGTCGCCGAGAGAAATGACGAGTTTGGGATCGTATCGGGCGATCACGGCGGAAAGCACGGTCAGGGTCGCCAGCGTATCGTAGGGCGGCAGCATCATGCCGCGGCGGGCGAAAGCCGCGCCCTTTTCAAGGTGCAGGTCGGAGACGACGAGGATCCCCGCGTCCGGAAGATAGAGCGCGCCGAACGGATCGCAGACTGCCGCAACGCCATGAACGGCCGTCTCGACGCCGGGCATCGCAGCCAATCCATTCAGTTCACGCGCAAGCGCCAGGCGGTTCATCGATCTCGTCTATCCTAAGTCTTCAACTCAACGCTTCCGCGATCAGGTCGTCGGCGGCTTCCGCGAGCAGAGCATCGTGGGCTTCACCGGGCACCGCTTCCTTGCCGATTTCCAGCATGACGGGCACCGCCAGCGGCGAGATATGGTCCAGCGCACGATGCGTGATGTGACCCTTGATTCGCTTCAGCATATCGCCAAGCCGGGAAATATCCAAAAGGCCGGTCGCCGCATCCTGCCGGGTTGCCTGAAGCAGGATGTGATCCGGCTCGTGGTTGCGGAGCACATCATAGATCAGGTCGGCCGAGACGGTGACCTGCCGCCCTGTCTTCTCCTTGCCCGGATGGCGGCGCTCGATCAAGCCCGCAATCACGGCGCAATTGCGGAAGGTGCGCTTCAAGAGAAAAGATTCGTTGAGCCAGGCTTCCAGATCGTCGCCGAGCATATCCTCGTCGAAGAGATCGGAAAGGCTGAGGCGGCCGTTCTGGATCATGAGGCCCATGTCCTCCAGACCCCAGATGGCGAGCGAATAATCAGTGGCCACGAAACCGAGAGGTTTGGCGCCGGCACGATCCAGGCGCCGCGTAAGCAGCATGCCGAGCGTCTGGTGCGCGAGACGCCCTTCGAAGGGATAGGCGACCATGTAGCAGCGGCTGCCGCGCGGGAAGGTCTCGATCAGCAATTCGTCGCGCTTCGGCAACATCGACTTGTCGTTCTGAAGCGCCAGCCAGTCGCGCACCTGATCAGGAAGACGGTGCCACCGGTCCGGATCGGCGATCATGGCGCGCACCTGGTCCGCGAGATAGGTCGACAGCGGGAACTTGCCTCCGGCATAGGAAGGGATTTTGGGGTCGAAGGAGAAAGCCTGCGATACGAGCGCCTCGTTTTCGCGGATGCCCTCGAAGCGCAGCACCTTGCCCGAAAAGATGAAGGTGTCGCCGGGCGCAAGCTGCTCGAGAAAATACTCCTCGACCTTCCCGAGCGTCGCGCCGCCGCGGCCGATCTTGCCCGCCTGACCTCGCTTGACCATACGGATATTCAGCATCGGGCTTTCAACGATCGTGCCCAGATTCAAGCGATATTGCTGCGCGACCTGCGGATTGGAGACGCGCCAGCGGCCTTCCTTCGTCTTGCGGATGCGGGCATAACGCTCGTAAGTGCGCAGCGCATAACCACCGGTCGCGACGAAATCGACGATCTGTTCGAAGGTCTCCCAGCTGAGATCGGCATAGGGCGAGGCGCTGACGATCTCATCATACAGCTCCAGCATGTCGAACGGTTCGGCGCAGGCCATCCCGAGCACATGCTGCGCGAGCGCGTCCAGCGCCCCGCGGCCAACAGGCGGCGTGTCCTGCGCGCCAAGGTAATTCGCATCGAGTGCTGCCTGGCACTCCATCACTTCGAAACGGTTAGAGGGGACCAGGATTGCCTTCGAGGGCTCGTCCATGCGGTGGTTGGCGCGGCCGATGCGCTGGGCAAGACGCGAGGCACCCTTTGGCGCGCCGACATGGATGACGAGATCGACATCGCCCCAGTCGATGCCGAGGTCGAGCGTCGAGGTGGCGACGACGGCCCGCAGTTTGTTGGCGGCCATGGCGGCCTCCACCTTGCGGCGCTGGGCGACGTCGAGCGAGCCGTGATGCAACGCGATCGGCAGATTTTCCTCGTTCACCGTCCAGAGTTCCTGAAACAGCATTTCGGCCTGCCAGCGCGTATTGACGAAGAGCAGTGTCGTCTGGTGTTCGGTCAGCTGCTTGTAGATATCCGGAATGGCGTATTTGGCGGTATGACCGGCCCAAGGGATGTGCTCGTCTGTCGAGAGGATCGAGATTTCCGGCTTGGCACCACCGTCGACCATCACGAGACCGGCGTGACGTTCCCTGCCCTCTTCCTGCGCCACCAGCCATTTCTGCAGGTCCATGGGTTCGGCGACGGTGGCGGACAGACCGATTGTCCTCACGCCGGGCGCGAGCTTGCGCAGGCGGGCAAGGCCGAGGGACAACATGTGCCCACGCTTCGAGGTGACCAGCGAATGCAACTCGTCAAGGACGACGTATTTCAAGTTCTTGAAGAAGCGTTCCGCTTCATTGTTGGCGAGCAAAAGCGCCACCTGTTCCGGCGTCGTCAGCAGAATATCGGGCGGGTTCAGCTTCTGACGCTGGCGCTTGGCATGCGGTGTGTCGCCCGTACGGTTCTCGACGGTGACGGCGAGGCCCATCTCCGCGACCGGCTTCATCAGGTTCCGCTCGATATCGACGGCAAGCGCCTTCAGCGGCGAGACATAGAGCGTGTGGATGCCCGTGAAGGCCGAGCCCGGCGGAATCCTGCCGCGGCGGGTGAGGTCGGTCAGCGCCGGGAGAAAGCCAGCAAGCGTCTTGCCGGCGCCGGTCGGTGCGATCAGCAGCGTGCTTTCGCCGGCTTCAGCGCGGGCCAGCAGTTCCAGCTGATGGGCGCGGGGCTGCCAGCCCTTTTCCGCGAACCAGCGGATGAAGGGAGCGGGCAGGACAGCGCGGGCTTCGGAATCGATCTGGTCCACGGCGCTAAAGGTAGTGCACCGACCGCCGGAATAGAATGGCGGATCCAGAGCGGGATGCCGAAAAGTGCGAGCGGCTTTCGGAATCCCGCTCTATCTCTTTGATCTAGAGGAAGCGATGCGGATGGAAGGGCTTAGGATCGGCGAAGGTGTCGTTGCCTGCCATTTGTTCGGCCAGCAGCCGGCCGCTTACCGGGCCAAGCGTTAGACCGTGATGGGCATGCCCGAAGTTGAACCAAAGGCCCCGATGGCGCGGCGCAGGGCCGATCACCGGCCGCATGTCAGGCAGGCAGGGCCGCAGGCCAAGCCAGGGCGTCGCCTCCACCGGCTCGCCGAGCGGGAAGAGCGCGCGGGCGTGATCCTCGGCGCGGCTGATCTGGATGGTATTCGGCGGAGCATCGGGCGCAGCGAATTCGATGCCCGTCGTCAGGCGAATGCCGCGCGCCATCGGCGCCAGCACATAGCCGGCTTCCTCGTCGACGACAGGGTGGCCGAGCGGCTGACCTTCGCGCTGCGCATAATGGCGATGATAGCCGCGCTTGATGGCCAGCGGCAAGGCGTAGCCGAGCTTGCGGAAGATCAGCCCTGATTGCGGACCGAGCGCAACGACAATCTCTGTGGCTTCGATGATCTCGCCTTGGGCTGTCGTGATCGACCAGCCGTTCTTCTCCTCGCGCAGGGTGGAGGCGTCGGCGCGGACGATCTTGCCGCCGGCGGCCGCAAAGAGGTTCGCATAGGCAGCCGTCAGCGCCTGCGGGTCGGTCACGGTCTTCGGGTCGAGCCAGTGAACGCCGCCGGCAATGCGGCTGCCGGTCGCGGCAAAGGCAGGCTCCAGCGCCAGAAACTCGCGGCCTTCGAGAACGCGTGTCGCCAGACCATAGGCAGACAGGCTCGCGGCCTCGGCGCGGGCGGCCTCGAAACGGCGCGGATCCTTGTAGAACGACATCCAGCCGCGTTCGCGGATGAGATCGGCAGCGCCGGCCCGTCCGATCAGCTTGTCGTGCTCGGAGACACTCGCCTCGATCAGCGGCAACAGCGCCCGCGTCGCCTTCTCCAGATTCCTTGACGAGGAATGCCACCAGTAGCGCGCAAGCCATGCGGCGATGCGGGGCAGGTAAGCCGGATCGTAGCGGACATCCGATGAGTTGTTCAGCGCATATTTGACAATGGCGCCGAGCTGCCGCGGGAAGGCGTAGGGAATGACGGAGGAACGCTCGATCAGCCCGGCATTGCCATAGCTGGTGCCGCCGCCGGGCTCGCCGCGATCGGCAAGCGCAACGGACCGGCCGCGATCCTGCAAATGAATGGCCGCACTGACGCCGACGATGCCGGCACCGAGAACGAGGATATCTGTTTTCATCGGATAGACTTGGCTAAAGGGCACGGAGGCTCCGAGCCTCCGTGCGATTGGATCGGCAAGCGATCAGTAAATGTCGAAGGGGAAATACTTTTTGGTGATTTCCTGATACTTCCCGTTGGCAACAAGCGCGTCGATCGCCTTGTTGAACCGCTCCTTCAGTTCGGTCTCTCCCTGGCGGATGCCGATGCCGGCTTGCGTTTCGGTGCCGGGAACGTCGCCGAGCAGCTTGCAGCAATCCTTGCCGGCCTTGTTCAGCCAGTCGACCACCACGAACTTGTCGGAGATCAGCGCGTCCATGCGACCGTTGTGCAGGTCGGTCACTGCCTCGTCCTGCGTCGGATACATCTTCGCTTCAGCGCCGCCCTTCGCGTAGACGTCGTTGAGGTAGTCGGCCTGCGTGGTCGAAGCCTGCGCGCCGACAACCATGCCCTTCATGTCCTCCACACTGACGCCCTTCAGCGCGCTGTCCTTGGGAACGGCGACGGCGAGCGGCGTCGTGTAGTATTTGTTGGTGAAGTCGATTTGCTTCTTGCGCTCCTCGGTGATGCTCATCGACGCGATGATGGCATCATACTTCTTGGCGAGAAGGCCGGGGATGATCCCGTCCCAATCCTGCGCGACGATGGTGCACTTGGCCTTCATCTCCTCGCAAAGCGCTTTGGCCATGTCGACGTCGAGACCCTTCAGGCTGCCGTCGGATTCGACATAGTTGAAGGGAGGATAGGCGCCCTCCGTTGCGATGCGGATCGTATCCTCTGCAGATGCGAGGTGCGTCGCTGCAAGCAAGGCGGCGGCCGCCAGGAAAATCGTTTTTCTCATTGCTGTTCCCCCATTGGAATTGTTTTGCCCAACAGGGCCAACTTTAGCGAATCCTTGCCACTTCACAACCCGGCACGACGCAGCTCGTATTCGGTCCGCGCAGATATCAGCTTGACAAAAAGCGCTAAATCGTGGATATTTTTTATCCATGAATAGAAGGGATATTTCCGCATGAAGCTGGGTGACGGCGTCGAACAGGCAATCCACAGCGTAGCTGTGCTTGCCGGGCTCTCCGATGGAGGCGTGCTTTCAGCCGCGGCCATTGCGGAATTCCACGGCGTCTCGCCGAGCTATCTGCTGAAGCATCTGCAGGCGCTTTCCGGTGCAGACATTCTGCAGACGGTGCCGGGTCCCAAAGGCGGATACCGGCTGGCGAAGGCAACGAAGGATATTTCACTGCTCGACATCGTGCTTGCTGTCGAAGGTCCGGAGCCTGCATTTCGCTGCAGCGAGATCCGCCAGCGCGGCCCGAACCCGTTGCCTGCGCGATACTTCACCAAGCCCTGTCAGGTCAGTGCGGCGATGTTGAGAGCCGAGCGCGCCTACCGCGCCGAGCTTGCGAAGACGAGCATCGCCGACATCCTGACGGAGCTTGCAGCCGACGACGACGACGGCCGGATTGCAGCGCGCGGCTGCGCCTTTCTCGAAATTCATGAACGCAAGACGGCTCGCTGAGCCACAACCCAAAGGAAGACCACCATGCAAGCACGTTTCAACTTCGCAAAAGCCTCGCCGGAGGCCTACAAGGCGGTTACCGCCCTGGAGCAATATGTCCAGGGTTCCGGCCTCGAACGCCGCTTTATCCATCTGATCAAGCTGCGCGCATCGCAGATCAACGGCTGCGCCTATTGCGTCGATATGCATGTGAAGGAGGCCCGTCATGACGGACTTAGCGAGCAGTGGATCAATCTGATGTGCGTCTGGCGTGAATCGCCGGTCTACGACGCCAAGGAGCGCGCGCTGCTCGGCTGGGTCGATGCCGTCACCAACATCGCCGCCACCGGCGCGCCCGACGCCGATTACGAGACGCTGAAGGCGCATTTCTCCGAAGAGGAGATGACCAAGATCACCGTAGCAATCGGCACGATCAACATCTGGAATCGCCTCGCAGTCGGCTTCCGCAGCCAGCATCCGCTCGATGCCCCGGCAAAAGCCGCCTGAGGGATTTCATCTGCGCTAGGGCCCGGTATCTCGGGCGTGGCGAAGACTGCAAACAACCGGCCCGAACAATCTCGGGCCGGTTCGGACTTATCGGCGCCGCAACGACGCCTGCCGCTCAGCGAAGAGATCAACGCTATTAAATATTTCGCGAACAACTTTTACGATTTCGTCTGCGGAGGCGCCCTTGGCGTATTCTTCGCTCATACGGCGTCTGACAAGCTCTTCTAACTCTGACATATCGTCACCTCATCTGCCCGGCAAAGGCACAGTCGCTCCGGACCGGACAACAGACAAGTTACGAATAGTTCATGGTCGAACACGAATAGCTCATGGTTGACTGGCGGTTAAATACCTACAGGGCGATATAGCGATCGGCGCGGTGATTGATCGCGACGAAGAGGTTCAGAACGACGGCGCCCAGCACCGAATAGAAGACGACCGGCGGCGTGGTCACAAAGAAGGCAGCCGCGAGCACGCACATATCAACTATAAGTTGTACGAAGCCGGCACGGACGCCGAAACGCTCCTGCATGTAAATCCCGAGAATGCCGACGCCGCCGAGGCTCGCCCGGTGGCGGTAAAGCGCGAGCAGGCCGAAGCCGAGCAGCAGGCCGCCGAGGAGTGCTGCCCAAGCCGGGTGGATGCTGGAAATCTGGAAGAAGCGCGACTGCACATCGGCAAGCGCCGAGGTGACACCGATCGCGACAAAGGTCTTTACCGTGAAGGCGACGCCGAGGCGTTTCCACGAAAGATAGAAGAACGGCAGGTTGAGCAGGAAGAAGGCCAAACTGAAATTCACGCCGAAGGCATAGTGCAGCAGGAAGGCGATGCCGGCGGTGCTGCCGGTGAGAAGCCCGGCACTGGCAAGCACATAAAGCCCAAGTGCGGAAACAAGGCTGCCGGAGAATATCCCCTGCACATCCTCGAGCGGTGTGTGACGGGTCGCACGTGTGTTCCAGAATCCAAGGGCACTGATGAGCTGGGCCATGTCGTCAATCTCCAACGGCAGACGAGTTCAAGAGCGCCGGAAAAATCCCGCGCGGCAGATGTGATGATGGAAGAGGCCGACGCCTCGCGCTTTTCTCTGCGACGCCTCAGCTAGTGCCCGGACTAGCAGGCTTTCGCAGTTGCGAGCAAGCAAAATACGTAAGCAATGCTGACCTATTTTGAAATCGCAAGATTTATGCGCGAAACGCTACCGGCGCGCAAGGAAGAGGATACCGGAAACGGGTCTGCCGCCATCTTTGCGAATAGTGGTTTTGACCGACGCGATGATCTCGAAACCGTAGCGTCTGCAAAGGCCGCGAACATAGGTTTCTGCGTGAGCGTAACGCAGCGATGGCGCAAGGTGAAAGCCATCGGCCTCCCCCGCGTCCTCGACCGAGAAAGCGAAATCGGCGCTAGGGGCTGCGAGGCGATCGACGATCGCGAAAACGCTTTCGAGATTGCCGAGATACATCAGCACGTCGGCGGCGGTGATCAGATCGGCGCGATGCTCCGCCCCATCGGCAAAAATGCCGGAGGCTTCGGGCGCAAGCGAAAGGTCGGCTTGCGCGAGGTGATCATAGATTCCCTTTTCATGGGCCTTGGCGAGCATGTTCTGCGAAAGGTCATAGCCTTCAAGCCCGCCAACATGAGTGCGGATCTCCGGCCCCAGCAGACCGGTTCCGCAGCCGAGATCGACAGCGAGCGCATATTTGCGGCCGGTGGCAACGACAAGAGCGGCGAGCTTTCGGGGAACCGTGTAGTCCAGCTTCTCGACAAGCGAGGTTTCGAAGCGGGCGGCATAGTCGTCGAACAGCCTCTCGACGTAGCGGCTTGGAGGCTGGTCCGGCATTGCGGCGGCGCCGAGAAGCGCGAGGTTGAGGCCGGCGCCAAAGATGTCCTCAGGATCAAGCGACACGGTCTTGCCATAGGCTTCGACCGCCGCTTCCATGTTGCCGGCCTTCTCCCGGTAGGTTGCAAGACGGTACCAGCCGGCGGCCCAGCCCGGGGTCAGTTCGAGAGCCTGCTCCATCAGCTCGGCGGCAGCATCCGGCTCGCCGCCTTCGGCGAGCATCTTCGCATAATCGGCACGGCGGTCGGCGATAACGTCGCCGGAGGAAAGCTGGCTCTGCTGCATGGTGTGACCCGTTGAACGACGCGCATTTGGCGGCGGCCACAAAAAAACTCAAGTCCTATTTCACAGGCGAAACGGCCAGTACCGGAAAGCGCTTGCAGGCAACGATCTGCAATCGTATTGCACGGTAAACAGGAGATGGGGCATGTCCGATCAGGTAAACAAGTTTCTGGGCGACTCGCTCGCCCGCACACTGGTGAAGCTCGTCGTCGTTTCACTGATCGTCGGCTTCGTAATGACCGTTTTCGGCTGGGCGCCGCTGGACCTCGTCTACGGCATCCGGGATTTCATTCGCGAAATCTGGCACCGGGGCTTTGCCGCTCTCGGCCGGATCGGCGACTACCTGCTCCTTGGGGCAACAGTCGTGATTCCGATTTTCATCATCATCCGTCTTTTCAACTTTCGGCGGTAACCATGACTACGATCGATCTTTCCAGACGTCACCTCCTGCGCGTTTCAGGTCTCTTCCTCTTGGTGGGCGTCGCGAGCTGCACGACCACACCACAAATGTCCTCCACGCCTTCGGACGGAGAGGACGAGACAGCGGCGGCGCTGCCGCTCGTCAACCAACTTCGCGGCAAAAACGGTCTGACATCGCTCCGCGCCGATCCGGCGGCAACGGCTGCCGCCTTGTTCCAGGCGAAGCGCATGGCATCGGCTGGCAAGATGAAGCACGTCATGGGCATTGCCGACGGCTTTGGACCCCGCGTCAAGGCGAGCGGCGTCCAGCTGCCGGCAGCGGAGAACATTGCCGCCGGCCAGCAGTCGGTTCCGGCTGTCGTGACGGCCTGGATCAACTCACCGCACCATCTGGAAAACATGCTCGGCCGCTATAGCGGTCTCGGCGTCGCGGTCGCTCACAATTCCGCTTCCAGAAACGTGCCGTATTGGGCAATGGTTCTTTCCAGCTGAGGCGTTCTGCCTCTAAAGCCCGAGGCGGAAATGGATCATCGCGCGCGCGAAAACCGACTGACATTCGATGTAACGCACCGGCTGGTGCTGTCGATCGCCATTCCGATGACGCTCGGCTTCATGACGACGCCGCTGCTCGGCCTCGTTGGTACCGGCGTCGTGGGCCACATGGGGCAACCGGACGCGCTGGCAGGACTGGCGATCGGAGCCATGCTCTTCGACCTCATCCTTGGCAGCTTCAACTTCCTGCGGGCCTCGACGACCGGTCTGACGGCGCAGGCGCTAGGACGGGGTGACGCGCATGAGCAGCAGGGCGTCTTCTGGCGGGCAATGGTTTCGGCGCTCGGCTGCGGGCTTGCGCTTCTCTGTCTTTCGCCGCTGCTGCTGCCGGCGGGACTCGCATTGATGGGTCCAGAAGCGGCGGTAGCGCAAGCGACGAGCACCTATTTCTCCATCCGAATTCTTGCCGCCCCTGCGGCCCTCGCGAACTATGCGATCCTCGGCTTTGTCCTCGGTCGCGGGCAAGGCGGCACCGGCCTCTTCCTGCAAGCGCTGATCAACAGCATCAATATCGTGCTTTCGATCTATCTCGGCCTCTGGCTGAACCGGGGCGTAGCCGGCGTCGCGTGGGGCAGCATGGCGGGCGAGACGGCGGGCGCACTCGCCGGCCTCTTTCTCGTTCTCAGGAGTTTCACAGCTGCCGACCGGCCAAAGCGGGCTGAGATCTTCTCGCGGCACCGGCTGGCGGAGCTCTTTGCACTCAATCGCGACATCCTGATCCGCACCTTCGTGCTGATCGGTTCCTTTGCTATCATGACGCGGATCGGCACGAGCTTCGGGGCGGTCACGCTTGCCGCCAATGCCGTGCTGATGAACTTCTTCCTGCTTTCCAGCTACTATCTCGACGGGCTTGCCAATGCTGCGGAACAGATCACCGGGCGGGCGATCGGTGCGGCCCACCGACCGGCCTTCGACCGCGGACTGAAACTGACGGCCATCTGGTCCTTCGGGTTGGCGTTGGCGGCCTCCGCCTTCTTTCTCGCCGCCGGTCCGTGGCTGATTTCGCTGCTGACGACCTCACCGGAGGTGCAGGCGGCCGCCGAGACCTACCTGCCCTGGGCGGCGGTCACCGGGCTGACCGGCGCCCTTGCCTTCCTCATGGACGGTGTCTTCATCGGCGCGACGTGGTCGGCCGACATGCGCAACCGCATGCTGATGTCGTTTGCCGGCTACCTTGCTACGCTGGCCGTCTTCGTGCCGCTCTTCGGCAATCACGGGCTCTGGCTTTCGATGAATGCCTTCCTGCTTTTCCGCGGCATCTTCCTGGCAATGCTGGTGAAGCCACGCGCCAATCAGACGTTCCGGGCCGCCCAATAATCGGTGCGGGTGCCGCGCACGTCGCGGATCGACGAGACCTTCTCGCGATCGAGGAGCTTTGAGAGCCCGCGGACGATATCGCCCGGCAGACCGGGACCTTCGTAGACCATGCAGGAGTAAAGCTGCACGAGGTCGGCCCCTGCCCTGATCTTTTCCAGTGCGGTTTCCGCCGAGCAGACACCGCCGACACCGATGATCGGGAGTGCCGGCCCGACGCGCTTGCGCATTTTCGCAAGAACCGCAGTCGATCTTTCAAAGAGCGGTTTGCCGGAAAGACCGCCGGCTTCCTTTGCCTGACGCTGGTCCTTGAGGCCGTCGCGGGCGAGCGTCGTATTGGAGACGATCAGGCCGTCCAGCGCATGGGAAAGCACTTCGCCCGCAATGTCATCCATCCCCTCTTCGGTCAGGTCGGGGGCGATTTTCAGGAAGACCGGGATTTTCCGGCTTGATCTGGCAGCCTCCTCGTCCCGGGCGGCAAGCACGGCGGACAGAAGCGCGGCGAGGCTCTCGCGCGCCTGCAGATCGCGCAGGCCCGGCGTATTCGGCGAGGAGATATTGGCCGTGAAGTAGCGCGCGACGGAATAGAAACGGCGGATGCCGGTCACATAATCACCGATGCGGTCTTCGCTGTCCTTGTTGGCGCCGATGTTGACGCCGATGATGCCCTTGCCCCGGATCGCCGACAGACGCTGGAGGGCTGCGTCGTGGCCCTCGTTGTTGAAGCCGAGGCGGTTGATGACGGCCTCGTCTTCCACCAGGCGGAAGATGCGCGGGCGCGGATTGCCGGATTGCGGTTTTGGCGTGACCGTGCCGATTTCGGTGAAGCCGAAACCAAGCTTCAGCAGGGCTTCCGGAACTTCGGCATTCTTGTCGTAGCCGGCCGCCATGCCGAGCGGATTTTCGAAGGTCAGGCCTGCGACGGTTTGCGTCAGGCGCGGATCAGGCGCGATGCGGCAGGCCGGAACCAGGCCGGATTTCAATGCCGCAATCGACATCCCATGCGCGGTTTCCGGGTCGAAGAGAAAAAGGCCTTTGCGGGCAGCGTGCTTGAACGCCCCGATCACGGCAGGAGCTCCGGGAAAATATGCTGGCCGGCATCGTCAAGCGGCAGCGGCCTTTCCCATACGACCGTCGAAAGCGGCAGGTCGGCATAAAGATGCGGGAAGAGATCGCCGCCGCGGGAGGGTTCGAAAACCAGCTTATCGCCAAGTTTGCCGCCGTCGACTGCGACGAGCAGCAGCCCCGGTTGGCCGGCGAAATGCAGCGCCGCCGTCTGCCGCACCTGCGCTGCCGTCGAGAAGTGAATGAAGCCGTCCTTGAGGTCGATGGCGGCGCCATGAAAAACGCCGTTTTGCTCGGCTTCCTGCCAGAGTGCTTCAGTCACTATCTTGTAAAGGGTCGGCGTCACAGTCATGATGGCCTCATGCAATGGCTGATCTTGTGGTGAGCGCTTTGCCGGAAACAGACGGCGATGTCCACGGCTCCCCCACCAAAAACAGGGCGGCCGCAATAAAAATCCGGAGGATGAGACCATGAGAACGATCGCAACCGGGATTGCCGCACTTCTTCTGCCGCTGACGGCGCTTGCAGCCGACCCGGACCCGGCTCGCTTCCAGCTTGAACGGAGCGGCGATCATTTCGTCCGGCTCGATAAGCAGACCGGCGCCATGTCGCTTTGCGAGGAAAAGGATGGCTCGCTGGTCTGCCGCATGGCGGCGGACGAACGCGCCGCCTATGAGGATGAACTCGACCGGCTTTCCAGCCGCGTAACGGCGCTCGAGAACAAGAGCATCGTCAACAAGGCGCTCCCGACGGATGCGGAGGTCGACCGCTCGATCAGCATCATGGAGCGGTTCATGAAGAGCTTCATGGGGATGGTGAAGCAATTCCAGGAGGAGGAAAAGACCGCGCCTCTTCCGCAGAAGACCTAACTTGATATACTAAATCAGGGGGAACGCATGTGCGGCGGGGTTCCGGCGGACATTGCGGAAGACGAGATCGAACTCTTGGGAGGGAGTTTTCGATGCAGGAACAGACGATCATCATCGCGGATGACCACCCGCTTTTCCGGGATGCGTTGCGTCAGGCAGTGGCCGGCATGGACGGGCGGTGGATAGTCGAGGAAGCTGGCGATTTTGCAGCTGCGCGTGCTGCGGCAGGCGAACACCCTGAGGCGGATCTCATGCTGCTCGATCTCGCAATGCCTGGTGTTAGCGGTTTTTCCGGCCTCATGGCGCTTCGCTCCGAATTCGTCAGTCTGCCGATCGTCATCATTTCCGCGACGGATGATGCCACGACAATCCGGCGCGCCCTGGAACTCGGCGCCTCGGGTTTCATCTCCAAATCTTCGGGCATCGAAGATATTCGCCGCAGTATCCAGAGGGTGCTGGCCGGCGACATTGCCACACCTGAGGGTTATCGTGATGGGCAGGAACAGGATCCGGACGTCGCGGACCTCATCCATCGCCTCCACACGCTGACGCCGCAGCAGAGCCGGGTACTTACCATGCTCGCCGAAGGGCTGCTCAACAAGCAGATCGCCTACGAACTCGGCGTTTCCGAAGCAACGATCAAGGCGCATGTATCGGCGATCCTCCTGAAGCTCAATGTCGACAGCCGCACGCAGGCCGTCATCCAGCTCGGCAAGATCAACGTCGCGATGGTCGCCTAAGCCAGAACAGGATTTTATTCCTCTTGCCTCTTTACTCGGGGAAGGCTTGGCGTTAATCTTTCTTGCGATTGGAGAGCGGCGCCCGCGGCGCAGGATCACGCAAGATGCTGTCACACGAGCAGATTTGGGGAGCGATCGACAGGCTTGCCGAACGGCATGACCTGACGCCGTCCGGTCTTGCGCGCCGTGCCGGTCTCGATCCCACCTCGTTCAACAAATCCAAGCGGCTGTCTTCCGATGGCCGTCTACGCTGGCCGTCGACGGAATCGATCGCCAAGGTGCTCTATGCGACCGGGTCGACGATGGAGCAGTTCATGGGCTTCATGCAGCCCGCAAACGGCTTTTCCGGACGGGACAGCGCCTTTCCGCCGCCGACGAGTTCGATCCCCCTGCTCGGCTTTGCACAGGCCGGTGCAGGTGGCTTTTTTGATGATGGCGGTTTCCCGGCTGGCCAGGGGTGGGATGTTGTCGAATTCCCCATAGCGCCCTCGCAGAAGGCAGGTGTCTATGCCCTCGAAGTGCAGGGCGAGAGCATGATGCCGCTTTATCGCGACGGCGATGTGCTGATCGTGGAGCCCGGCGCACAGGTGCGCCGCAACGACCGTGTCGTCGTCAAGACCCGCGAGGGCGAAGTGATGGCCAAAGTTCTGCTGCGCCAGAGCCCGCGGTCGATCGAACTGTTGTCCCTCAATCCCGAACACCCAAACCGGACGATCGAGCTTTCCGACGTCGACTGGATCGCGCGCATTATCTGGGCCAGCCAATAGGAAAATCTTCCATGCGGCCTGCGGCGCTTCTGACAGCTGTTGCGGGAATGGGCGTTGTCGCCGGGATGCTGGCGGCTGGCAGGGCACGATTTCCCAAGCCGGATATGGAACCGACCGCGAGCGTTGAAGACGCGGCGACTCCCGAAGTTCAGGAACCCGTTGTGCCGCCTGCTGCCGCTCCCGACCCGAGGATCAGCATGAGAGCACGGCGGGTTGACGAATCCAGCAAATTCTATCCGGCCGAGGTGGATGGCAAGCCGCTGGAACGGGTTGCAGCGCGCGAACCTGAGAAGCCAAAACCGCAGCCGCAGAAAGCCGCAACGCTGCCGAGGCCAGTCGCAGAAAATGCAGGCGTTATTGCCTTCGGCGACAGGAAGCTACAGCTAGTAGGTATCGTTCCAACGCCGACTGACATGATCTGCAAAGGGCCCGATGGAAACGAATGGCCTTGCGGCATGCTTGCCAGAACGAATTTTCGGCTCTTTTTGCGGTTGCGCTCGATCACCTGCGATCTGAAGGACGCCAACTGGAGCGGTACCACGACGGCCTCCTGCAAGATCGGCACGCAGGACCTCTCCAAGTGGCTGGCGGAAAACGGCTGGGCCGATGCCGGCGCCGGATCGCCCCTCGTCGCCCTGGGCGAAAAAGCCAAGGCGCAGAAGAAGGGCGTCTACGGGGAGGACCCTCGCAAGGACGCATCGCTTGCCCCGCCGCCCGCAGCGCCGCCGGATGATCCGCTCGATCCCCTCTAGCCATGCCTTGTAACGGCGGCCGGAAATTCCTAATGTCCGGACAAAGCAGAGGGAATGACCGAATGAACAAGCCGCTTTCCGCCCATGATGCGCTCATCTACGTGATGGTGATGGCATCCGCTGTCGATAGCACGATGAACGACCGCGAAATGCAACGCATGGGCCAGTTGATCGGCTTTCTCCCGGTCTTCAAGGATTTCGACGACGGCAAGCTGATTTCGATCGCCCGCGACTGCGCGGCGCTGCTCGCTGGACCGGAAGGTCTCGATGTCGTGCTGGAGACCGTGAAAGACACGCTGCCGGCGCGGCTTTACGACACGGCCTATGCGCTTGCGGTTGAAGTCGCCTCCGCCGACCTGTCGGTTAAAGCCGAGGAGTTGCGGCTGCTCAGCATGCTCCGCGATCGGCTGGGGCTCGACAAGCTTACGTGCGCCGCCATCGAGCGCAGCGCAATCGCCCGCTTCCGCAAGGGCTAGTACAGCCCGTACGGGAAATACCGCAGGTAAATTTCCTGCAGGCGGCCGTCTCTGGAAAGTGCTGCAAGCGCGTGATCGAGTGCCGCCGTCAGTACGCTGTCATTCTGCCGAAGCATGATCGTCATCCCCTCGCCGAGAAACTGCTCCGACATATAGGGGCCGTCAAAGAGTGCACAGCACCTCGCGGACGCCTGCGACGAGACCCAGAAGGACAGTTGCAAGGCATCAGCGAAGACGGCATCCACCTTCTTGTCTTTCAAGGCGGCAAGCAGAGCTTCCTTGCTATCGAAGGGTACGGCTTTTATTGCCGGGAAATAGGCCGCGAGCATAGCTTCATGGGCAGTCCCCTTGACGACCCCGACCGACAGGCCGGAGAGAGCCGCTGCAGTATCCCCTTTGATATCGGCTTTGACATTGCGCACGAAACGAGCGGGCAGCATCAGGTAGGGGCGGCTGAAGGTAAATTGCTTGCGCAATTCCGAGGTCACGGCCAGCCCGGCAATGACGGCATCTCCTTGAGAAGCCGCAAGCGCTTCCTTCAGATCGGCGAAGGGAAGCGCTTGGATTTCACACTTCGAAGCAACTTCCAGTTCGTCACATATTGCCCGCGCCAGGTCGACATTAAATCCTGCCAGCCTACCGTTCTGATCGGTAAAGTTGAACGGCGGGAAGTCGATGGAGGTCAGAAATCGCAGGCGAACAAGCGACGAAAGGTCCGGCTTGGCAAGGCGTTCGCGAGCATCGAAAAGCACCGGCAGCGATGACGCCCCCTGCTGCGCCGCGGCCGGTTCCGCGTGAACTGCAACCTGTGACAGCAAAAATATTAAAAATCCCTTAAAAACTAGGGATGCAAGGAAAGATTGTGTCATTATTATCCGGCCTGGGTTAGGGCGGGGGCATCGCCTCTCGGCGATGGTGTATCAGAGTCATGCGTACGGGGGAATATGCGCCAGGCGGCGCTGTCGTAGGCGACAGCGTGCGATCAACCATTCGTGCGCCTTCAGAGCAGCGTTGCCAAACTGCGGGAGACGGCGCGGACTTTCGCGACGAGATCGCCGTTCTCCTGAAGCTCGGTATCGGCAAGCCGACCATTGCGCGCGCGACCGAATTGGCGCGGCAAAACGGCACCACCATCGAAGATGAACTGCTGGCAAACGGCTGGATCAACACCGACAGCTATTACGCTGCCCTCGCCCGAATGCTGCGGCTCCCGTTCTTAGATGAGCTCGACATCCGGTTGATCCACGACAACGAGGCGCTTGATACCCAGCTCACCCGACCGACGATGGTGCGGCTGCATTACATGCAGCAGGGCATGCATGCGATGGTGCCCCCGGCTCGCCAGATAGCGGCGCTCAACGCAAGGTTCGAGGCGAAGCCAGAGCTCCGGCCGCAGTTCGTCGTAACAACGCCGAAAGCGCTGCGGGCGGCTGTCTGGAATGCCGGCGCCCGCCGACGGATCAACGATAGCGTCAATGGCCTGTTCGAGCGCAGCCCCGAACTGAGCGCACGGATAGTCCTGCTGGGCAAGCAGGGCTTCTTCGCGGGCGTCGCAATCACCGCCTTGATAACCGGCGCGATCTTCAACGACGCCGTGGTGTTGGCACTTCATGGGTCCATTTCCATATTCTATCTCGCGGCGATGATGATCCGGATCGTTGCGCTCACAAGCCGCCGGCATCGTTTTGGCAATCACGCCGCTCCTGAAGGACCGTTGCCGGTCTACACCATTCTCATTGCGCTTTATAAGGAAGCTGCGGTTGCGAGCCAGCTCGTCGCTTCGCTGAACCGGTTGAGATGGCCGGCATCGCGGCTCGATATCAAGCTGGTCTGCGAGGCGGACGACCATGAGACTATCGCCGCCTTGCGGGCGCAGGAACTCGGCCCGCAATTCGAGATCATCGAGGTGCCGCCTGCCAAACCTCGAACCAAGCCAAAAGCGTTGAACTATGCGCTTGCTGCCGCGCGTGGCGAACTCCTTGCGGTGTACGACGCCGAGGATCGTCCGCACCCGGATCAACTGCGGGAAGCTCATGCGACATTTGCCGCCAGCAGCAAGGAGATCGTGTGCCTGCAGGCGCCTCTGGTCATTGCGAATAGCGGCGATTCCTGGATTTCGGCTACATTCGCACTGGAATATTCTGCGCTGTTTCGAATGCTGCTGCCGATGCTCGCCCGCTTTCGCCTGCCGATGCCGCTCGGCGGTACATCGAACCACTTCAAGACGGAAGCCCTTAAGGAAGCCGGTGGCTGGGACCCTTACAACGTGACGGAGGATGCCGATCTTGGCATGCGTCTTTATCGGCGCGGATATCGCTGTGGGGTATTGAGCTGCCTAACGCTTGAGGATGCGCCGTCTACGCCCAAGATGTGGATACACCAGCGAACACGCTGGTTCAAAGGCTGGCTGCAGACTTGGCTGGTGCTGATGCGAGAGCCGCAAAAGCCGATGCGGGAGATGGGCCTGTTCGGCTTTGCTGTTTTTCAATTGCTTATCGCGGGAATGCTGCTTTCCTCGCTCGCCCATCCGTGGCTGTTTGTCTTTTTGGCGAGCGCCGCAATCGATGTCATTGTCGGAACGACGGCGAAACATCCCGTTGAATGGATCTTGTTCGGCATCGATTTCTGCAACGTCGTGTTCAGCTACATCATCTTTGTTGGGCTCGGGCGGATGAAACTGGACGGCAGCGAGCAAGCGGCAATGGGGCTGCGGTGGACCGGGTTGCCGCTCTACTGGCTCATGCTCTCGGCAGCAGCGTGGCGAGCCGTGCTGCAACTTAGAACAAACCCCTTCTTCTGGGACAAGACCCCGCATACGCCCAGTAAAAGGCGGGCATAGCCAAACCGAACGCGCCTAGAAATGCATGCCTAGAAATTGCACGGATCTAACC